>DAIDAS010000057.1 GCA_027310505.1 bacterium | reverse complement strand
GTCGACTCGGCGACTGCCGTGGAAATCATCACCCAGACAGAGCAAGCCATCGGTCGCCATTGATTCTTGTTATTGAGTTCTCTCGAAAGGAGAAAACATCATGAAACAGATCTACTCCACCCCCCCTTTGCGTGCGGCTGCTCTGATTCTGGCAATGTTAGCCGCTCCGGTCGTGATGGCCCAGACCACGGGGTCTTCCAGCCCAGCGCCTGCAACTGCCGCCGCGCCCGAATCCAAACTGGTGTCCTCGTTTACCCCATTGGCCGGCTCCACCGAAAATTCAGCATCGCTGGTAAAAGGGTTACGCAGTGGCACGCCGGTCGTGCTCACCAGCCCCGGGGTTTCCCCAGGGGCGCCGCCGAATACTGTCACCTTTGTCGCGCCGACCCGTCCGATGGGTTATGGCAATATCCGGATTGCCCTTTCGCTGGCCAAAACCCAACTTGCCAGCCAGGGCATCACGCAACCGACGCCTCAGCAGCTACAAGGGGCGCTTATGGGAACAGGCACAACCCAGCCAGGCATTCTGCAAATGCGCGCATCAGGCATGGGGTGGGGGCAAATCGCCAATTCCATGGGGGTGAAACTCGGTTCTGTCATGAGCGGCAAGCCAGCCGCAACAACTGGCGTGGTCAATGCCGGCGGCCGCGTTTCGTCATCCTCTTCCGGCATGACGACAGCCGCTGGGGCTCAGGGTAAACATACCGGCACTATGACGGCAGAGGGTGCCAAGGGGGGAGGCAGTAGTCACGGAATCACGACGGGGCAAGGCCATGGCAGCAATGCTTCGGGCGGGGCCGTCAATGCTGCTGGCGGACAAGCAGGGGGCATCAGCAGCGCGGCTGGCTCAATGGGTGCAGGCGGCGGCCATGGTGCAGGCGGCAGGAAACCCTGATGACGGAATCCTAGTGCCAAGCAAACCAAGATACCGCTGGGGAATCGACCCTTAATTCAACTCGTCGTCTTTCCAATACTTGGTGCCTTTGACCGTTGCCTGCAATGCCAACCCGCTTTTGGTGATCTGGTAAATCGTGATGCCGTCCACCAGTGCCTCGCCGCCTACAGCACCCCCTTTGTCGGCGGCCTTGGCAGCCGCATCGGCATGTCCGCCGAATTCCCAGCCGCTATTAATGAACTTTTCCATGGTCGCCCGGTTGTTGAAAATAAAGACCGCGCGAAAATCCTTGACCCCCAGGCCAAGCCCGATACCAGCCTCCCCCATTTTCATGTAGGTCTGCTTTCCGGTTTTGTTGTCCTGCACCACGCCATAGCCGCCACTAAAGCTGACGAAAATGATATTGACGTTGGCATTGCTGAAAACAGCGTAGCCGGGGGCGGATGCAACCTCGGCTTTCGCCTGGGGGCGGATTTTGTATAGCTCCGACAGGACGTCATTTTTCATGGAGAGAACGGCTTGGCGCTTTTCCTCAACGGAGGTGCCACCGGTCGTGGCGCACCCTCCCAAGATCAAAGCCACCAATAGCCCATAAAGAGCGACTCTCACGTGCTTCATCATTTGCATCCCCTTATAGATTCTGTGCAATCGCAAAATTCTCCACATCATGACATATCCGACGACGTTTCATCGCACATCTAACGTCAAGCCGTGCTCGCTACAGGCCCCGTTACCTACTGTGCAGAGGCCAGACTTTTTCTGAACAGCGCCAGCGATAACGTAAAGAACACGCCCCCAATCCCGATGATCGCCAGGAAACTCGGCCACACGACGTCAAAACCGGCTCCCCGGTATAGGATTGCCTGGGCCAAACTGACAAAATGCGTGGTGGGTGCGGCCTGCATGATGAGCTGAACGATTTCCGGCATGCTTTCGCGCGGGGTAACGCCCCCGGAGAGCAGATGCAACGGCAGGATGGTCAGGATCATCAGCAAGCCGAGTTGCGGCATGTTGCGCGCCACCGTCCCCATGAAAACCCCCATCGAGGTTGCCGCGAATAGGTGCAGCAGGGCCCCGCACATGAACAAGGGGATCGAGCCTGAAATCGGCACGTGCAGAGCCCCTTGCACCACAAAATGCAGCGACAGCCCTGCCGCCAGCAGCACAACCAGCCCCATCGACCAGATTTTGGCCAGCACGATCTCCGCCGCATTCAGCGGCATGACCAGCAGATGCTCGAGCGTGCCATGCTCGCGTTCCCGAATCAGCGCCGCCCCGGTCAGGATGATGGACAACATGGTGATGTTGTTGATCAGTTCCATGATGCTGCCGAACCAGGCACTGCTCAGGTTGGGGTTGAATTTGACGTGTGTGGTCAGCTGGATCGGCAAAGCGGTGTTTTGACGGTAGCCCTTGAGGAACTCACCCACTTCGCCGTTGACGATATTCTGGATGTAGCCGGCACCGATAAAGGCTTGCGTCATGCGGGTGGCATCGATATTGACCTGGAGATCAGGATGCTTGCCAGCCACGATGTCGTGCTCTAAGTTGGGCGGAATATTCACCACGAAGGTATAGATGCCCGCATCCAGGCCGTGGTCGATTTCGGCATGCGAGATCATGATCGGCGGTTTGAAATAGGGGCCATAGAATGCGCCGACAATGCGTCCGGAAAGTTTCGACTGGTCTTCGTCGACGACGGCGATAGGCGCGTTGTGCAACTCCTGCGAGGTCGCAGTCGTGGCCGCGTAGATGCCACCGCTGAACGCCCAGACGATCAGGATGAACAATATCCTGTCGTGCACAAAGCTCCTGAGTTCCTTGATCCCCAGGCGATAGATGTTGGACAGGCGCCTCACCGTCACTTCTCCTGTTTACTGAGCAGAGCCACGCTCAACAGCGTCAGCATCGGGATAAATGCGGCCAGCGCGAGAAAATCCGCATACAGATCCTGGAATTCCAGCGCCTTGGTAAACAGGCCGCGGCTGATATTGAGGAAATAGGTGGCGGGAAAGAACTTGCCGATCACGGCGCCAATGCCAGTGAGCGACGATACCGGCTCGGTGAGCCCGGAGAAACTCACAGTCGGCAGCAGAGTAAAGATGGCGGTAGCGGCAAGGGCTGCGACCTGGGTTCTGGTGAAGGCAGACAGCAGCAGGCCAATGCCGGTGGTCACCGTGACAAACAACAGTGCAGCGAAACTCAGCGTGAGCAGGCTGCCCTTCAGCGGCACCCCGAACACGTACACAGAAAGTGCCACCAGACCGAAGAAACTCACCATACTGACGCCGATATACGGCAACTGCTTGCCCAGCAGGAATTCCAGGCGCGTCACCGGGGTGGCGTAAAGATTGGTAATGGACCCCAGCTCCTTTTCACGCACCACGCCGACGGCCATCAGAATAGAGGGGATAAACACCAGTAGCACAGGGATGACCGCTGGCACCATGGCATACAGACTTTTGAAATCCTGGTTGTAGCGATAACGCATTTGAATGTTGACGGGCGTCAGCGTCGGTACTGCCCCCAGATGCTGACGTGCGAGTTGCATCAGGTAATCGTAGTGCAGGCCCTGAATATAACCGAGCACGGTCTCGCCGCGAAACGGCATGGCACCATCCACCCAGACGCCGATCTCAACCGTGCGTCCCCGTTGCAGGTCCTTGCCGAACCCAGGTGGGATTTCCAGTGCCACGCTGACTTCCCCGCTCGACATGCGACGATCGAGTTCCGTACTGCTGCTGATCGGCGCGCGCTCCTTGAAATAGCGCGACCCGGCCATGTTTTGCACGTAAGCCCGACTCTCCGGCGTCTGGTCACGGTCCAGCACGGCGAAACGCAGATCCTCGACATCCATGGTGATCCCATAGCCCATCAGGAACATCAGCAGTACCGAGCCGAGCAGCGAAAATACGAGGCGCACTGGATCACGAAGCACTTCCAGCAACTCGCGATAGGCGTAACCCAGCAAGCGCTGCAGGCTGAATCTGGCCGGCATGGCCGGACGATAGCTTGACCTGGCGGCATCGGGCTCGACTGCTGCGGCATCGGCTTTTTCGCCGGTCGCTTCTTCCAGATAGTCGATGAAAGCGTCTTCCAGCGATGACTTTCCTCGCTGCGCAATCAGTGTCTGCGGTGCATCACTGGCCAACACGCGACCAGCGTGCATGAGCGAGATGCGGTCGCAGCGCTCGCCTTCGTTCATGAAGTGCGTGGAAACGAAGATCGTGACGCCGTCGTTGCGGGAGAGATCGACCAGTAGTCGCCAGAAGTCGTCACGTGCAACCGGATCCACCCCGGAGGTCGGTTCGTCCAGGATCAACATTTCAGGCTGATGGACGACAGCGACCGCCAGCGACAGGCGTTGGCGAATGCCTAATGGCAATTCAGAGGCAAGTACCTCCTTGTGTTCTGCAAGGCCGAATCGCTCGATCATCTCCTGTAGCCGCTGCCGAAGCCGCTCGGGCGGCATGTGAAACAACTGCGCGTGCAGAACGAGGTTTTGCCGTACCGTCAGTTCACCGTAGAGGGAGAATGCCTGCGTCATGTAGCCCACTCGCTTGCGGGTTTCCAGGTCATGCGCCTTGGCCGGACGACCGAACAGCCATGCCTGCCCCTCGCTGGGGGGCAACAGGCCGGTCAGCATCTTCATGGTGGTGGTCTTGCCGCAGCTGTTGGAGCCGAGAAAGCCGAAGATCTCGCCGCGACCGATCTCGAAATCGACGTGGTCGACCGCCGTAAAATCACCGAAACGCTTGGTCAGGTTTTCGGCACGAATAGCCGCAGGGCTGCCATCGTGTGCGGCACGCGGCGGCACGATCAAGGCTTGGTGGTCGCGGCGTTTTTCTTCCGGCAACAACCCGATGAACGCGGCATCAAGGTTGCCGGCGCCCGTGCGCGCCAGCAGTTCCGCCGGAGTGCCGGTGGCAAGTACGCGCCCGTCGTCCATGGCGACCAGCCAGTCGAACCCGGCGGCTTCCTCCATATAGGCCGTAGCTACGATCACGCTCATGCCGGGACGGCGGGTCCGGATACGATCGATCAAGTGCCAGAACTGGCGACGTGAGAGCGGGTCGACGCCAGTGGTCGGTTCGTCGAGAATCAGCAGATCCGGGTCATGGATCAGCGCGCAGCACAGGCCGAGCTTCTGCTTCATGCCCCCCGACAGTTTGCCGGCTGACCGGTCGCGAAACGGCGCAAGGCCGGTGCTTTTCAGAAGCTCGGAAATACGGGCTTCGCGCTCGCTCCGATCCTGGCCGAACAGGCGGGCGAAGAATTCGACGTTTTCGTATACCGACAACGTCATGTAGAGGTTTTTGCCCAGCCCCTGCGGCATGTAGGCAATGCGCGGACAGACCGCGGCGCGGTGGTATCTGTCGCCCATGTCGCCATCGAGCGCGGCCACGCTGCCGGACTGGATCTTGCGCACCCCGGAAACCAGCGCCAGCAGGCTTGATTTTCCGACGCCATCCGGTCCGATCAACCCCACCATGCAGCCCGCGGGGATCTCCAGATCGATGCCGTCAAGCGCTGCGGTGTCGCCATATCGATGGCTGACCCCGGACAGGCGAGCGACTGCGCGGCTGCTCATCTGGCGTTCTGGGCGTTTACCAGTGGCGGCATGGTTTCAGGCCAAGGCGCATCAGGATCAAGGCGCACATAGGCAACTCCGGGAAGTCCGGTTTTCACCCGCTTGGCATAGGCCTTGAGCAAATCCTGCGGAATCTTGACCTTGATGCGGAACATCAATTTTTCACGCTCGGTGCGGGTCTCGACCGATTTCGGTGTGAACTGTGCCTCTGGCGAAACAAAGGTGACTTTGGCCGGAATGGAGATATCCGGGCGCACATCCAGCACAATGCGCACATCCGCCCCGATGTTGACCCGCCCGGCTTGGCTGGTAGGCAGAAAAATAGTCATGTAGACGTCGGTGATGTCGAGCAGGGTCAGGACATTGCCACCCGCGCCCAGCACTTCGCCGGGTTCCGCCAATCGATACAGCACACGGCCATTGATCGGGGAAATCAGGGACGCATCCCGGATATCTTCCCTGAGTTTTTCCGCGGCGGCCTCAGCAGCGTCAACGCTCGACTGGGCTTGCATGACCCCGGCTTTTGCCGCCGCTACTGCAGACTCGGCTTCCATGACCTGGGATTGGGCTGCGCTCGCAGCGGCAGCGGCAGATTGCTGATTGTTCTTGTCAATATCCAGCTTCTGCGGCGAAACGAAGCCTTTGTCAATCAACTGCTGAGTACGCTGCATTTCCTTTTCGGTCAGCGTGAGCTGGCTTTCACGCTGGGTGGACAACGCCTCGGCAGCCGCTTTCTCATGTTTACGC
>DAIDAS010000048.1 GCA_027310505.1 bacterium | reverse complement strand
CGTCATAGCGCAGATAGCCGTAACCAAACCGGCTGTTCAATTGACCATGAATACGTACTTTGTTATGGGCATAAAATTCGAGGGACAGCTATAGATGAGTCTAAATTCTGCAATCCAGATAATGACCAGAGAGGTGCGTGGCGCAGTGCCGACATGACCGGCTTGGCAACCAGAGAGCAGCGCCCTAATTTGCATTACGACCTAATCAACCCAGATACGGAAGTTACTTATCCTTGCCCGCCCAAAGGTTGGCGATATGAACCAAAGTCCATGCGCAAGCTTATCAATGAGCAAAGGGTATTGTGGCCTGCCGACCCAAGTGGGCGACCCCGGCTCAAGAAATTCCTTGGCGAACTGACCACGGCTTATAAAGGTTTTTCATCTTTGCTTGATGTCCCTCTTACCTCAGATGGGACAAAGGAATTAAATTCTGTTGATCTGGGACAGGGATTCCCGTTTCCTAAACCTACGGGAATGATCCTAGCATTGATTGAGCAAGCTACTCAGCCCGGCGACTTGGTGCTGGACTTCTTCGCAGGTTCCGGCACAACCGCCCATGCAGTGATGAAACTGAATGCCGAGGACGGCGGCAAGCGGCGCTTCATTCTGGTTTCCAGTACCGAAGCAACGAATGAGGAGCCGGACAAGAATCTATGCCGCGATGTATGCGCGGAGCGGGTGCGGCGGGTATCGCAAGGTTACACCAACAAGAAAGGCGAAGCTGTCGAAGGGCTGGGCGGTTCGTTCGCCTATCTGCGCACCAAGCGCATTCCGGTTTCCTGCGCATTCCACGCCATTCGGCCACCCATTCCAGCAACATCCGGCCACTGATTCCACGACTATCCGGCCGGGTCAGTCGGAGCGAAGCGACGCAGGTTTAAGGGAGGTTACGTGTCTGGATTCTCGGTTGTCAATTTTCCCCTTTGTTTGCGCATAGAGTTGCCGCTCAGATTGATCTTGTAGGCGTTGTGCACCACCCGATCCAAGATGGCGTCAGCCAACGTCGGATCGCCGACCGCTTCGTGCCAGTGCGTGACCGGCAATTGGCTGGTGATCAGCGTGGCGCGTAGGTTATAGCGGTCGTCCAGAATCTCCAGCAGGTCGCGCCGGTGTTGATCGGTGAGTGTCGCCAGCCCCCAGTCGTCCAATACCAAGACTTCCGTTTTGCTCAAGTGCCGCATCACTTTTGCATAGCGGCCATCGGCGCGCCCCATGTCCAACTCCTGCAACAAGCGCGGGATTCTGGCATAGAGCGCGCTATAGCCCTCTCGGCAAGCCTTATGCGCCAGGGCACAAGCCAGCCAAGTCTTGCCCACGCCGGTGGGGCCGGTGATCAGCACATTCAGGTGCGCCGCCACCCAAGCGCAGTCGGCCAGTTTCAGGATCAGCGCGCGATCCAGGCCGCGCGGACTCTTGAAGTCGATGTCTTCCAGCGCCGTGTTCTGTTTCAGTTTCGCCGTCCGCAGGCGCATTTGCATGCGGCGGTTGTCGCGCTCGGTGAGTTCGCGATCCACCAGCAGACCCAGCCGTTCCTCGAACGCAATGGCCGCGATCTCGGGCATGGCCGCCTGGTCTTGCAGCGCCCGCCGCATGCCGGTGAGTTTCAGTTGTTGTAGCTTATCCAGTGTGGGGTGATGCAACATGGTCATACTCCTGTCAGTGGTAATAATCCGCGCCACGCAGATTGGCGTGGATCAGCGGAAGAGTGGGTTGAACATCGGTTGGCAACGGCGCTTCGTCCAGCCGTCTCTTGAGGATCGATTCGATGGATTTGTAGCCGATGGCCTTCATGGCATATGCTCGCCGGCACGCCGCTTCCAGCCGTGCGTTGCCGTACAGCTTGCCCATGCGGATGATGCCGAGTGCTGCGCGGAATGCCTGTTGCGGATGTCGGCGTTGTGCCATCAACGCCGCGATCAATTGTGCGGTGGAAGGCCCGATGCTGGCCGCCCAGCGTTCAATCCGTTCCGGGGTAAATGCAGCCATGGCGCGGTGCTTCTCCGGCATATGCTCGGCTTGGGTTGCGTAGCGGCCACCCTTGCCATGCAAGCGGGCGTGGCTGGCAATGCGCTCGCCCCGGTGCATAATCTCGACCGTCTGTTGCGTGTAGCGCACATCCAGCTGTTTGCCGATCAGGGCGTAGGGCACCGAATACAGCCGCTGGGCCACTTCGATGTGGTAATCCACGTTGACCCGCGCCTTTTTCCATTCGGCGAAGGCGTAAGGCTGCGCGGGCAAGGGGCGCATGGCGGGAACGTCCTGCGTGCGGAACAGTTCCTGCCGGCAGCCGGGCAGTTTCTTGAACGGGCGCTGATTCAGGCGCGTCAACAGTTCGCTAATCGCGACATTGAGTTCCACCAGGCTGAAGAACGCCCGGTTGCGCAAACAGGCCAGGATCCAGCGCTCGACAATGAGCACGCCGCCTTCGACCTTGGCCTTGTCGCGCGGCTTTCTGGCGCGCGCCGGCACCACGGCGATGCCGTAGTGCTTGGCCAACTCCAGATAGCTGGGATTCAAATCCGGCTCGTAGCGGCAGGCGCGCGTAACACCGCTCTTGAGGTTGTCCGGCACGAGGACTTCGGGGACGGCGCCGAAATGCGCCAGCATGCGGATATGGCTGCCGATCCAGTCCGGCAGGCTTTGGCTCCAGGTGGCCTCGCAGTAGGTATAGTTGGATGCACCCATCACGCCGACGAAGATTTGCGCTTGCCGGATTTCGCCGGTGTGCCGGTCGGTGACCGGCATGGTCTGCCCGGCGTAATCGACAAAGCATTTCTCGCCCGCCAAATGCTCCTGGCGCATGACGGCGTCCAGCTTGCCCGCCCAGGCCCGGTAGTGATTGCAGAACCAACTGTAACGGAAGCCGTCCGGGTGGCAGGCTTTGTGTTCTTGCCACAGCAGGAACAGGGTGACGCCTTTTTTGCGCAGTTCCCGATGGATGAGCGCCCAATCCGGTAGCGGGCGCAACGCGTCGGGGAGTGCCGGCTTGGGCGGGAATAGCCTTGTCTCAAGGCGGGTGTCGGACAGATCGCCCGGCAGCGGCCAAGCGATGCCGGATTGCGTAAAGCGCCGCACATAATCGGCGATGGTGCTTCTGGATACCTGGATGCTTTTGGCGATCTGCCGTTCCGTCATACCCAGTTCAAACTTCAGGCGTAGTACTTCTCGAATCTTACGCATTGATACCCGCTCCATGTCCGCCCCTCTTCCAAAAAAGGGGTGGATGGTATGTCATAGTTACCTTGCGTTGCTTCCTGACCAGGGGGTGGCCGAATGGCCGTGGAATCAGTGGCCGGATGGGCGTGGAACGGGTGGCCGGATCAGCGTGGAATCAGTGGCCGAATGGGCGTGGAATACGCAGGTTTCCCGTGTGTTCAATGATATTCAGCATGAGCAGGTGTGGCGGGCGTTGCAATTGATACATGGTGTGCCGCTGGCAGGTTATGAAAAAGGTGCGCCGGTGCAGTTGGCGGGCAATGCTGACGACAGGCTGGTGTATGTGCCAAAACTCTCCGAGGCGGTGCTGGAGAAAGTGACTCGGGTCGCGGGGTTGGGCGGGCGGCTGGTGGTGTACTCGTGGCAGCCGGGGCAGATCAGGCAGCGCGTGGAAGCGCCGAATGTGGCCTTTGAAAAAATCCCTGAGTTTTTGGTTTCCAGATTCGGAGGCGGCAAATGATCG
>DAIDAS010000043.1 GCA_027310505.1 bacterium | reverse complement strand
GCCCTATATTACACTCGAAAACGCATCTCTCGCCTATGGCCTCACGCCCCTGCTCGACCATGCCGGCTTTCTGCTCGACCCCAATGAACGCGTCGGGCTGATCGGGCGCAACGGCACAGGCAAATCCAGCCTGCTCAAGGTGCTGGCCGGCGAATCCAAACTGGACGATGGCACGCTATGGCGCGCTCCTGGCGTCCGTCTCGCCTACGTACCCCAAGAGCCGCCGCTCGACCCGACGCATACCGTATTCGAAGCCGTGGCGGAAGGGCTGGGTACGTTGCGCCAGGTATTGCTCGATTACCACGCCGTCTCTCATGCCATGGGAGAGCCCGGAGCAGACACCACCGCCCTGCTGGAACGCATGCAAACCCTGCAGCACGAACTGGAAGCACAAAACGGCTGGCAGGTGCAAGCGCGCATCGAAACGGTGCTGTCGCGCCTTAGCCTACCGGCGGATACGCCCGTCGCCACACTTTCCGGCGGCTGGCGCAAACGCGTGGCGCTGGCCCGGGCGCTCGTCGCCGAACCCGAGGTGCTGCTGCTGGACGAGCCCACCAACCACCTTGACTTCGCTGCCATCGAGTGGCTGGAAAACATGCTGCTGGATTTCAAGGGTGCACTGCTGTTCATCACCCACGACCGGCGTTTTCTGGATCGGCTGGCCACGCGCATCATCGAACTCGATCGCGGTCACATCACCGAATTCAAGGGCAATTTCAGCGCCTACCAAATCAAGAAAGCAGAATTGCTGGAAGTCGAAGCAACCCATGCCGCCAAGTTCGACAAGGTGCTGGCACAGGAAGAGGTCTGGATACGCCAGGGCATCAAGGCTCGCCGCACCCGCAACGAAGGTCGCGTGCGCCGGCTCGAACGGTTGCGCCTGGAACGCGCCGCTCGCCGAGAACGCCAGGGCAATGTACGCCTGGCGCTGGACGAAGGCGAACGCTCCGGAAAACTGGTCGCAGAACTGTCGCACGTCAACAAAGCCTTCGGCGACCGGATCATCATCAAAGATTTCTCCACACGCATTTTGCGTGGCGACCGTATCGGCCTGCTCGGGCCCAACGGCGCCGGCAAATCCACCCTGCTCAAACTCATCCTGGGCGAGCTGGAGCCGGACAGCGGTGAGATCAAACGCGGCACCAGCCTCAATATCGCCTATTTCGACCAGATGCGCGAGCAGCTGGATGAAGAAGCCACCCTGGCCGACACCATCAGCCCTGGCTCCGACTTCGTACAGATCGGCAACGAGCGCAAGCATGTGATCAGTTATCTGGAAGACTTCCTGTTCCCGCCGCAACGCGCGCGGGCACCGGTCAAATCGCTCTCCGGTGGCGAGCGAAATCGCCTGCTGCTGGCGCGCCTGTTCGCCCGCCCCGCCAACGTGCTGGTGTTGGACGAGCCGACCAACGATCTCGATATCGACACACTGGAATTGCTGGAAGAGCTGCTGCAGGATTTCGGTGGCACGCTGTTTCTCGTCAGCCATGACCGCGCATTCCTTGAAAACACCGTCACCCAGGTCATTGCCTTCGAAGGCAATGGTCAACTGGATGAATTCGGCGGCGGCTACGACGACTGGAAGCGCTTTACCGACCAGCGCGCGGC
>DAIDAS010000038.1 GCA_027310505.1 bacterium | reverse complement strand
CTATGCGCCCGTATGAGGTTGACGCCTTGCTTGTTCGGTATATCGGAATGCAATGGCGTGTCACAGGCAACGGCAACATCGAGTACAGCGATCGCGACGCAGTGCATCTTTTTACCGATCGAGGGAACCGAATTACCTTCGATCGAGTGCGTGTCAGCGACGAAGAAATTCGCTTGGCACTTGTTCACGCACAAAACAAATTCGGAAGTGAATTGACCTTAACCGGTGAGGATCCGGAGTTCACCGCTAGAATGGCACGCTTGGCTGACGATATGGGTATGAAGGTTCTCAACCCAGAGTTGCAGCTGATAGTGGAACAACATCGTAATGAAAAAACACTACAGATCGAACAAGCCACCATCATCACTCCGACGCCTGCGACAACCATGTCACAAGACACTCAAGTAGTCATTCATCCGACGCCAGAGATTGCGCAACAAACTGTAATACCGATGTCATCTGAAGAACGACTACGCGCAATGGTTCTTTCAATAGATCCACGTGCGACATTCGTAATCCCGGACGTTTCTGACGGTACTAAATCCTATATTGGTCCAGTAGTATCTGGCATCGATCAAATCGAAGACCATGTACAAGGCTTTGCTCAACATATCGGTCGAGGCGTTTATGCTTTGCATCAATTCACGCTCACAGAAAACCACAATAACTCCCCTATTGAGGTCAGATACCATAATGGCCAGCCAACCACTACAAGCATTACTCATCAAAAAGACAAAGGGCGCGTCTAAATTGGGTATTCGTATTCCGTGAGTGAATGGCAATCACCGAATACGAATTAGGACTGAGATGCAAGATGATTCTTTGGTGGCTCAATTAAGCATTCGGCAGGAATCGGACGATTTCCATATCAGTGCTCCATCTCAACGTACTCGACATGCGTGCCAATATCCGTGCAATGCCAGATAAATCCTGCTGATGCTACGAATTCTAGGACGATGAAAAAGTCGCTGCGTTTCATATCATGTCGTTGACTCAATATTAACGATGACCACCTGTTGTGCCGCAGGGGGCTTCTCTGCGCCATCATCGATGCCAAGTCGCCGCTTCAAGTAAAAAAGCAAGGATTTCCGCACTGAGATTTCAGTTCTCCCCTGTGTCATGGAGTAGTCTCGCTCGATGATTTTATGCTGGTCTGCCGTCAGCGCCGGATTCGGGGAAATTGTGACCTTGATGATCTCATTCCATTCCATATCGGCTGTTGCTGATATGACTGATGCCTGTGCATCACGAATATCCATGATGCGGCCCAGCACAAAATCACGGAACTCTTCCTTGCGATGGCAGTACGCACGAACATGCCACCGTAAGCCATCTGAAGCCAGGCTGTGCGGTGAAATTCTTCTCCAGCTTGGGTTTGGGCTACTTAATGATTGGTAATGGATTTCGACAGAAAGCCCTTCCCTCATGCTCTTAAGAAGCTGTTGCAGCGTGATGCTGTCAACGCGACGTTCTGGTGCAGGAAGAATGTCGAATGATGGCGTAGCACCTAACAATCCGGGAATGCTCTGATTTTCACCACTGACAGCTAAGGTAGTAAGTTGAGACAGGTACCCCTCGGCGCGATCTGAAATAAAAACAGGCTTGAAAGTTGGTGTTGGAAAGTAATGTCTTAACCGCTTATCGTAATCCATATTGCCCGGCGCACGTTCCATGTACTCACGGAAATCCAGTGTGGATTGAGGCACAGAAATACTGAACGTTTCGATAAGGTCACTGCGGTTGACATGACCTTCCCATAGAAGACGGAACTCAATGAATTGGAGTCGTTGCACAGCGCTCCAAACCAAATCCCGAATATGATGGCTCTCTTTTTGCATGCTTCAATAATATCACACATAAATAATATGTTGACCTAGTAACTATTTGTTATGATAATGGGAACAATAGTTATTTGCACATAATTAATGTTCCCATTAACAAAGTGATTTTCTGGAGCATTAATTAAATGGTGTTGCTGAGACTTAAGATTGGAAGTCATGATGAGAAAATTGCGTGGCTGACTGATGCGTCTCAACAAATAGGATTTCTGGCAGATTTAAAAGAATAACCCATGGACTACATAGCACTTCTCTCAACCACTGTGCGTCTACTGGATCTTCATGATTCTCAGCGTACTTATGGAGGTGCAGCCGCATATAGCGAAGAAAAACGTGCTGGGCAGAATGATGGCAAGTACATGGATATTGCTGTGACCATCATCATGCAATTGCATTCTCTGGATCAAACTTCGAGCCATGACTATCTGCCATTTTCCACCATTCTGATGGCTATAAAATCAGAAAGGCCAGAGGTTATGGAAGAGGATGTTCAGTATGTCCTCAATGTACTTCGTCGCCCTACAGAGCTATGGTATATCGGCCATAGTTCAGAAAACGATACAAAACCATTATTGTCCGAGAAGCGCCGCACGGCGATGATCGAAAAAACCGATTACGCCGATGAGTACCGGCTGTCTTCCACTGGCCGTGCATTTGTTTCCTTATCCCAAGTTGCAAAAGATGCCTCATATATACGTGGAGATGCATACAATCTACTGCATGCCATTGACTTTGGTGAATTTGGCAAAATGGAGCAGTTCGCGGAAGAAATTATCCGTCAGTTACGTGATGAAGTTCTAAACGTTAGGTCAGCTCTGGAGAAGGTTGGAAAGACTGAAACTTCCAAGAAGTATATCGACAACTTTGATCGGTACGGCAAGGTTATTAAAGATACGCTGGAGATAATCAGCAAAGCTGAGCGCGAGTTCAGCGGCATGGACGCTCTTGATAAGTTCAATACTTGGCAGGAAACCAATAACGCCGACCTGACGTATGAGAGTTTGTCAGGGTTACTAACACGTGTCAGGCAGACGCTGGAGGTATTCAACCGCGCCGTACAGGACTTGGTAAGTTCAACGCTCAAGGATGGCCGAACGTCCGTGAATCCTCCATCATTCCTTGGGTTGGCACTCAAACAGGTCAAAGCACCTGAAAAACCAGAAACTATCGATTTCCTGATTGATCAATGGGGATCTATTAGCTTAGCGGTGCATTTCCATTCACCACTCGATGGTTATAGCGCAGTCAAGGTCAAGAGCGCCAAGGCCGAATCAAACAATATGGCTTTCGACCTTCAGGATGTTGAACCTGTATCCAGAGTAGGAAAGCTCGAATTCATGGATCGACATGGAAAGGCCATCTCGGACGCTCTGCACAAAGCCCCATTACGTCTCTCTGATGCCATCAGTAATGGTTGGTTCCTCGTAGATAACAGGGCCATGCTAGGTGATCTTGTTGGAGTTTTCGTTGCGCCAGAATCCTTGGGACTTAGCAATCCAATACAAATAAGCCTGCTCGACAAAATAAAGAGTGCGGATGTGAATGCTGGCCAATTTTTCTATACCGACTTGGAAATATCCATTTTGAATAAGGCTGCATCATGAACAATAACGATCTTGGTAAAGTCCACGCATACCTTCTTCGCCACCGATACATTGAGACAAAATCCAGCCGTCGGAATATCAGTAAAGATGAGCGTGATATTGCCACTCTGCTACGTGATGCGGATACAGAAATGAAAGTATTGCTGCGGGAGATACTGAACGGGCAAGGACTGGAGCTTGTCCAGTTCGGAGAATTCGATGAAGCTGGCATACCAAGCGGAGCGACGGTGTTTACGGTCGCAAGATTACCTGACACGACGCCATCAGTGTTTGGTACCGGCACACTTGTTTCCAGAATTCGACAGGTAAGCGGAATCAAGAGCGACATGGCCGCCAAAATATGGTTTGTCCAGTTATGGTTTATTCACCTTGATTTGATCTATTCCAGACGGAACCGTGGCCCACACGAGATGCAGGAGTATGTAGGTGCGGTTTTCACACGCGATACGTTAATCGATGCTACCCGTGACTACATTAATGATCAGGTACGAAAGGTCGATCAGGACTCGCTGAATGATGACACTGTGTACAAGACACTGACATCACTCAAGGAAGGTTCTGTTGCGGATGTCGTTAACGCATTTCTTGAGCTTCTTGTCGATGCCGGATTGCTGGAAAAGAATAGTGATGACTCCTATCGTCAGACACTGTTATCTGCTTATGAAATGAAGGTCAACTATGACAGGCAGTTGGCATCCTTGATGCCTTCAGGTGACGTTGCTGGATCAGCTACAAACTTACTGATTCAGGATGAAGAGCTGATCGGAGAATAATTATGGCCGTAATTACACAAATCGAACTGGCAAACTATCTTGGTGAAGGATACAAGGTCGATGGTAGAAGAACTTTGGAGGAATGGAATCCATTGTATCGTGCGGTCACACTGCCTTTGCGCGGAAATTCAGCAGCCATCCAGATTGAAAATGGTGATGGGAAATCAAGTATCTCTGAAGGATGTATTTATCTGCTGAGCCATGATCGTCGCCTAAAGGATAAGGTCTTTGCGCGTTGCGCACCATCAGATAGCGGCTGGTCGCACATCCGCATTGAATTTGGCATCAAGGAACTAGGCGAGAACATTCTTCAGCAGGACATGATCACTGAAACGCCTGAAGAATTCCCAGGGGCCACCTATGTTGTTGGACTCTGCACAAACCGTGACACGAAGGATGCAAATTTCTACATTTACAACGGCACACTGAATGATGCTCCGGTGTACAAGCAAACCGAGAATGGATTGTTACTCACCGACAATGAGATCTTCAAGAGATCCGTTGAAAAAATTGGCGGCAGCAAATGGAATAAATGGTCACGTAAAGCTGATTGGGAAGAAGAGATCAAGCAGTTCGTTGATACGGAAGTCATTCGCCAGAATGTGGAATTCCAGATTACTGGTGCTGGCGATGCATCAGCAATGCTGCATAACATCAAGCCAGAGGCAGGCGAATCATTCGATGCGGCTTTCTTCCGTCATTTGATTGCACCGGAGCTTCTCAAGAACCCAATGGGCAATGAAAGCGATAAAGACGAACATCACTTCGAGGATACCCTGGTCAAATCATTACAAGGCGTCTCAACTGCAATGGTTGAGATTGCTGCAAAAGAAACCGAATATAAGCACGCATCAGAAGCCCTGACTAAATTTGAGCCAGTGATTGAGCAGGCAGAACGTGTTATCAAGGCAGATTCCGAATACAAGAATGAACTGGCTACCATCGTTGATGATGCCGCAATCATTCACGCCATCGTCGTTGCTGATCCTTTTCCTGGCATTCCGCAGGTCTCAAAAAATCCTTCATGGGCGGGTGATAAGCGTATTGTTGAAGCACTGTCACATATGGTGATTGATAAGCGCGAGGGCGTACTGATCACGGATGAGGGATTGGCAGCTTTAATTGCCGTCGAAACGAGACGCCTCAATGAAAGGGCAAAAGAACTTAAGTTGAAGATCACAACAAGTGGCACACAAGCTATTGATTTTAAAGCCGATCTCAAAGCGTTGCTGTCTACCTTTTCCCATGAGAAAACCAATGGCGATGAATCGCAACTCATTGAAAACAAAGCCGATCTCAAAGGCGGTAGGCGCTACGCTGTAAATTGCTACGGCATTGAATCAGCCATTTCTCTTGTCAGAGCAGCCGTCAATTTTACTGGCGCACACACATCTGGACTTGATGGCACCCTCACTAAAGCCTTTGGTATAGCCATGAATGAAATCGATACCAATGCATATCGTCGTGAGTGCAACAGGCTTTTTAATGAACTGACCAAAGCCAAAACAGATCTGCAAGTTGCCAAAGGCACCGAAAAGGCATGTCAAGCTGAGGTTGAGAACCTTGAACAGCAGGTGGTTGAAGCAGAGGCCAACCAAGTCGCTTACTCTGATTTTGTTAAGCGTAAATCAGAGTTTCCCGAACATCTGCACGAGTCTCCACTTACTGCGCTGGAATGGTCAAAGAAAGCACTTAAGGAAGCTCAGGAGGCTCTTTCCGCTCACAAAACCAAAGTTGGCCAACTAACAGCCGGATATGAGTCATGGACTGCCTTCACCGTGCAGTATGGCAAAGTGCCATTGGTGAATGCGCTCTCGGATCTGAATAGGCAACACAGCAGGCTTACGACCGAAAAGAGTGATGCCAGTAAAACCCTTGAGAGTGCTCGCGACCAAGAGAAAAAACTGCGTGAAGAACATGATGCTGAAGACAAGAAACTTCAAATCCTAACGACCAAGCATACAAAGCTGTGGGAACAGAAGGATCAACTGCCGATATTCCAGCAAATTTTTGGTGATGTCGATCCTGATACGCCGAATCCGCAAGCTGCCCTGAATGACGCCAATGGCAGGAAGTCAAAGCTTGTCGCACAAATGACTGACGCGGGCAATCTGCAAAAGCAGTTTTCCCGTTTGAAGCCTGGCGTCGATCTGTTTGCTTCCGTCTTTGGCGAGGCCGATGTCGGCATGCTCAACCCGCTTGCCGACTTGGAAAAGCTACAAGAACAAATCACTACTGAGGAAAGCATCGTTAATGAGCACCAACCGTTTGTCGATGCATTAAGCTGGTTTGGTGACAAATATTTGGGCAAGACTCCAACCCAATGGCTTACTGATACAGCTAAGCATCGCCAGGGACTCAATGCTGAACGGATTGAGAATACGGTCAAGATTACCAATCTCAATGGTGAACTTGATGATTTGGAACTATTCGCTGTTGCCGATGATCGGGTCTACTCCCAAGCCCTCAAGGTGCTGGATGGTGCTGGCATCCAATATAAACGTCTTTATGACATCATCATGTCCGCTGTTGGTGGTGACCGGCGCAAGAGTCTTTTAAGCCTGTTTTCTTCAGCGCTTTCCGCACCAGTTGTTGCCAACATTAATGATGCCGAAGCCACCACGGCAACTCTTGAGAAAGGGCGTGCCACAGTTCCAGTTTTCCTGAAGGATCAACTGGTGAAATTCGCCAAGACTGGTGAATTTGAATCATCCGCTAATCTGGCATTCACTTTCCTTGTTGGCCGCCGTACAAGACAGGTCGATATCCTTCTTGATCCAAACCTGATCAATGAGGAAAAATCCAGAATCAGTGATGAAATCCAAAAGCTTGAAACTCGCAATCAGGCCATTGTTGAACAGCTTGAAAAGATTTCCGAAGACAGTCAGGAAGTCCGGTCTGTATTGATGGCCAAGGATGCTATCACCAAAGACTCCGTTGATAAGCACACCATGGCCAGTGCCACATTAGATAAACTTCAGGAACAACTACCCGCATTGAAGAAGCGTGCGTCAGCCGATGCATTATCTGCCATTGAATCAATGAAGCAATTCATGGCTATTGGAGGCAAGGGCAAGCTTGTTCAGTTGAGTGAAACAGACATCCCAGCGTTAAAGTCGGCAATGGGATCTGTTGATGCCGAAATCACTAGGCTTGGACAGCAGACCACGGATGAGGCCAATAAGGCGCGCACCGCAGCCAAAGAGTTTAAGGCGATTGGCGGTGAAGCCGAATTCAACAAAATTGCCAATGCCATTTCCCAGCTTGAACCGCAGGTGAATTTGTTGCTGGAGAGCATTGGCGCAACTTCTGAGAAGCTAGTAAAGCTGGAGAAACTGGCTACATTTACCGACAATCAACTGGCGACGTTTGAACAAACCTATTACACCACCTCCAGGGATATTGAAGCAGCGATCAAATTTGAAGCCGATGGAAATGCCGACTTCATGCAGACTGCGGAAGATGCTGGATTGGATGCAGGTAATGAAGTGGATAAGGCTACCAAGAGATTGTCTGGCATCGACTTCGAGAAAGCCCAACGTTATATCGAAAAAGCAAAATCTGGCGACAAGGGTATGACGGAGCGAATTGCAAACGCCAAGGCTGCAAAGGCCAAAGCCGTTGCTGATGCTGCTGCCGCAGAAAAAGTCATCCTGCATCTGAATGCGGATATCGTCGATATCTCACCATTGGTTGAAGAGCTTCACGAAGCAGTTGTGGAAGCACGTAATCAATATGCCAAGATTGCAACGCTTGATGATGATGTACGCCAAAAATATCTCGTAGCTAACACTGTTAGCCATGAAGTCAGTCGATATGCCGATATGGTCAGAGTTGCCTGTCTTGGAGACAAGCCCGGAACATCCGTTGAAAACAAGGCTGCTATATACAATCTTAAGGAATCAATTAAGGCATTAAAAATCGACACTCAACATTTGCTCAGGCTGAATGTCTCCAGAAAGAATGCTTCACAGGCTTTCAACGAGAGGCGTAACGAGTTCTGCGACAAGGCTAGGAGAAAAGAAATCAAAGGCCTTAGCCCCCTGGAGATCGAAGAAATTGCCAGTGCCAAAACCATTCACGAGCTGAACCATGTAAAGAAACTCAAAGGTCGAATCGAATTGCAGATTGATGCAAAGAACGCTGATCTGCAAAAAAGCAGAGAGCTTGCCGAGAAAAGCAAAAATGCCTCGATTGAGAACATGTCCAATTTCGCCAGGCAGGCTGAAACCAATCTCAAAATCATGGATCGCGTCATGCAGAAAACGCCAAGTGGTCGTTTTTACATTGACGTTCAGATTGCCGACCATGAACGGGTTCTCAGGGTTATCGAATCTCTTCTTGAAGAGATACAGGACAGGGAGCGTTCATTCAGGGAACGCTCATCAGTCATGCTTAATGAGGATATCGCCAAGCGCAAAGAGGGATATCGTGATTTGGTGAAGCGGGCTATCTACAGAAACCTGTTCATTAATCCCGCAGTTGAGTTTTCTCACACTGGCATCTGGGCCGGAGCACGTAAGCCTATGAACAATGAAATGTCTAAAGGCCAGATAACTGCCTTGCATTTGATGTGGATGATCAAGCAGGCAGAATACTCATTACAGCTAGTTGCTTCGCGCTACCAGTCCAAGCGCGAACGTGATGCAGCATTGAAGAATTCTCAGCGCATCCTGTTCTTTGACGGACTGTTCTCGAATCTATCGAATGACAACATCATTGATGATGCTTTCCAAGGACTGAAATTTGTTGGTGACAACTTCCAGTTGATCGGGTTGCTGCATCATCCACGCTACGTCAATAACAGTGAGATATTCCCGATCCATCTTGTTGGGAAAAGGTTCAGAAGTAAAGGTGACCAGAACCATCGCGGATTCATGGCGGTTCAGCCGTGGCAAAAGGGTGGCGAAATGGCAATGTTTGCCAGCTTTTACAAGCGCAAATTGGACGACGATCATGTCTGATCTGGAAGACCGTATTTATTCCTGGTTGCTAAAGAAATCAAGAAACAGTGCGTCAGGAAATGTGCGAGCTGGCGCATCGATGGTCGGCCTTTGCCAGGATGTCATCAACGATCCGATTGAGGTTCGGAAGTCGCTTGATAAGCTGCGCAGTGAATCGCCCCGGGTTTCGTGGAGGCCATTTGGTTTAAGTCAGGTCACTTTTGCGGCCTGTTCGGCAAGTTGCCGGTAATAGTTTGCCTCAGCTTCAGCCGGAGGTATATAGCCGATGGGTTCCAGCAAGCGGTGATGGTTGAACCAGGCCACCCATTCCAAGGTAGCCAACTCCACGGCTTCCTTGGTTTTCCAGGGTGCCCGTTTGTGGATCAGCTCGGTCTTGTACAGCCCGTTGATCGTTTCCGCCAAGGCGTTATCGTAGCTGTCACCACGACTACCCACGGAGGGTTCTATCCCGGCCTCGGCGAGTCGCTCTGAATAACGGATGGAGACATACTGCGAGCCTCTATCCGAGTGGTGGATGAGCGTATCTGACCGCTCCGGCTGACGCGCATACAACGCCTGCTCCAGCGCATCGAGCACAAAGTCCGCGCGCATGCTGGAACTGACCCGCCAGCCCACAATGCGCCGTGCGAACACGTCGATGACGAAAGCCACATACAGCCAGCCCTGCCAAGTAGAAACGTAGGTGAAGTCCGATACCCACAACTGGTTGGGACGATCCGCCTTGAATTGCCGATGTACCCGATCCAAAGGACATGGCGCATGCCGGTCGGGAACCGTGGTGCGCACCACCTTGCCTCGCCGTGCACCTTCCAATCCCAGATACTTCATGAGCCGTTCGACCGTGCAACGCGCCACCTGTGCGCCTTCTCGGTTAAGCTGACGCCAGACCTTGTCGGCACCATAGACCTGCATATTGGCGTGCCACACGCGCTGGATTTCCGGCATCAGCAATTCATCGCGCTGTGCACGTGCGCAACGCAGATCGGGATTGCGCTGCTGTGCCGCATGGCGCCGATACCCTGACGGGGCGATCTGCAGCACCTTGCAGATCGGCTCGACCCCGTGGGTGTCGCGATGCCGGTCGATAAAGCTCATCAGGATTTGAGTTTGCGGTCGAGCTCCGCCTGGGCGAAAAACGCGCTGGCCAGCTTCAGAATCTCATTGGCACGGCGCAGCTCCTTGACTTCGCGCTCCAGAGCTTTGATCCGGTCACGCTCTTCACTGGTGACACCATCGCGCAGCCCGGTGTTGATCTCATGTTTGCGTACCCACTCATGCAATGTCTGGGGAACACAGCCGATCTTCGGGGCAATCGATTCAATGGCTGCCCACAGGGACGGATACTCGCCTCGGTGCTCCTGCACCATGCGCACCGCGCGTTCGCGTACTTCGGGGGAAAATCGGTTGGATTTGTTCATGGCTCCATTCTCTCAAGGATTGGAGCCTCCTCAAAACCCGGGGCGATTCACAGGGACGGAAAGGTTGAGTACAGCGCTACACCCAATGGAGATCCGGTCAGCGCATATATTAGAGTTGTCCCACCAGTAGTGAATGCACCTGAACATGAAACCATGTGGGCATCTGCGTTAGCATTGTCTGGTATGAACGATGGCGATGTGAGCGCCTTAGAACCACTTGCTGCGTCCATGCAGGGATTTTCTGATATTCAGATGCTCGCCCTCATCGACGGTCTAAAAAGACTGCGCCACGAACAGCAAGCCCTATTCTGGCAGCCATTATTCAATGTCAGTGCCAAATATCTTCTGGGGTCATCCAAGATTTTATCCATATTCAATAATCGGGCTTTGAAATCATTCGGTATTGAGATCGACAGGTTCCCAGATCGGCCACCGTATATTGTCGTCGGCGGCAATGGTCAGAATCCGCAAGCTGTAATTCTGGTGGAAAATCCCATCTCATTTGAAACAGCGATTCAATCAAAAGCTGGATTGCGATGTGCATTTGTCTGCACATTCGGTTTTGGTTTAAGCAATGTAGGAAGTGAATTTGGATATCAGTTGGCAGGAGCCATCGAGACAGGGAATGCGATCGTTTTGAATCGCACTGGAAGCCAGTTTGATTCTCTTGATAACCTCATGCAGCATTCGCATGTTCACTTCTGGGGTGATCTGGACCCAGCAGGAATCCAGATTTACCTACGTCTGAAGCAGCGATTACCCCAACTCGAATTGAGTGCTTTGTATCGTCCCATGATCGACATGTTGGATATTCCGACTTGTTCACACCCTTATGTGCCTGCAACCGGCAAGGCCGGGCAAGTTGATATGAAAGTTAACTGTCCCGATAGTGAAGAAGTGGCTAATGGGTTGCTGAAACGGTGCATTACTCACGGGGTCGATCAGGAATGTGTTTCCCCTGATGACATTTTAATGCTTGCAGGTGGTCGGTTATAAGCGCTCTACATCCATATTGCGTATTCCACCCTAAAGCAGCCACCCATTCCGACGTGCGTATCGAGCAGGATGTTCAAGATTGCCCGCCCAGAAACAAGCTCGCCACCTCAGCTAGGTAAAGGGCAAGCAACATTTTGCGTTCTAAGTAACGCGAAAATATCCGATGATCGATTCAGTGTTGCGAACGGCGATTTGAATGTGCGTCTTAGATTTGAAGCCTGAGCCAGGGAATAACTCGTCGCCTTCCTCAAAAACACCGTACACAGTGTCATAGGCTGGCTCTTTCTCATCTTGTCTGATCTGGTGAAGCGTATCGATCACTGAACAATCCAAGCTGCGCTTCATGAAGATACCATTCTCTTTGGATTCATTATTGGCCATTTCAAATCCGAGGCTATCGAACATGGTTTTCATAAACGAATACGCAGAGATCAGACTATCGTTGACGCCAAAGTCTGTAAGGTTGAGGCTAAGGCCAGGATTGATGAAAGCGCCGACTACTGCGGCTTCTTTCCATTTTTTGCGCTTTTGCTGCTGTTCAGCCCACGCCCAAGCCCGGTCAGGGCTGTCTGCCCAAAAATAAATACCAGTTCCGAGCCAATCGTAACCATTTTCACTTTTCTTCAGGTGTTCTTTGCCGGCGAGAACCTTTTCTGCGACTTCACGGGAACATCCGTGATAGCCAATAAGAGGGCCGAGAGTGTTGCGGGTACGACTCAAGCGTATTTAGGTGCCAGTTTCCCGGCTTTCGTGATAATCCCTGCGCGCCGCAGAAATTCCATCGACTTCTGAGGGTCAGAAGCGATCTCAGTCATTACCTTGCTCATGGCAGGCTTAAGAGCTGGGCCAGCTGCAACAATCCTAACCTTAGCGGTAACATTCTCGGCAGCCTTGATGTTGATTGCTTTGGCTTTTTTAGATGTCTGTGTCATGTGTAAAATTATGCACCTATTTCAATCTTATTGGAATGAATACATAGCTATTCCAGTCAATGCTTGGCGAATATGTCGCCTCCACGCATAACATAACATAACATAACGTAATTAATAGACATTGCACGCAACGGAAGACGATAGTAATCTTCGCCTTGGTCCCCTGCCGACATGCCATTCCGCCAGCAGATAGCGGGATCACCTCGGCAAGCGTTATGATTATCTAACGCTATGTGGTAGCTGATGAAAAAGCCACCCGAAGGCGGCCTTTGTCTCGCGGGAGTTCTTCAGCGTCTTACATCCCAAGCAAAAAGATTCGTTATTTAGGGGTCGTCACAGAAAACGGAAAATAAAGCACGCTAAGCCGGTTGCAGCGGCTTAGCGGACTGAATTTGGCGCCGTGCTATTTAGAAGTCGTAGCCCACCATGAATCGCAGCAAGCCACGCTGACTCTGGGAGGTGA
>DAIDAS010000460.1 GCA_027310505.1 bacterium | reverse complement strand
GATCATGGCTATGCCGTGACCATCCATAAATCACAAGGCGATACCGTAGATAAAGCGTACTTCTACGCGGGTGGCTCAATGTTGGACAAGGAATTAGGCTACGTCGCCATGTCCCGGCACCGTGACGTGTGTCAGGTCTACTGCAGCGAAAAGCAGATCGAAAATCAGATTGAACGTGCTGCTGCCGAACACGATATTGAAGCAACTGGCCGCATGGTGGCAGTAGCTGACAAGATCGCCGAGCAGTGCGCGAAAACCATTCCTGAAATTGCCGCCGAACGTGAGGAAATTCGTGCCAATGGCGACAGTTTCCTAGACGTGCGCGCATTTCTCAATAGCTACTCTGGCAAGCAGATCGAAACTGAAGATCGCGCTGCCGATCCCTTTGAAGGTTTCGACCGTATAACCGAACTCAAGGAACTGGCTAGGGCGCTGGGCAGGTCGCACGCCAAAGACACCACGCTCGATTATTCCGAGGTGGAACGTGAGATGCCGACACCTGCACCTAACGCGGCACCCATTGCTGCATTGGACACAGCCAATTCTGCCATTACTGACACTACACCCCAGGCCGAAGCGCCGCGCATGCTGGGTTATAGGGAGTGGTGCGAGGTGCAGCTTTCCCATCGAGAACATTGGGACGATTGGTTTGAGCGTGCCTACAACGACCCCGAGCAGCGCGAAATGCTGATGGAGTCCGAGTATTGCAATTACCAGGAAAGCATGACCGACGAAATCGCAGTCTGGGAAGACGAACATCAAGCGGCACTATCCAGCACAAAACCAGCTCCAGCTTCCGCTTCACTAAAGAAACAGGACGCTCTGGCACAGGCTCTGGAACATGAGCCGGAGCCAGAAAATTAACCCATTACTACCAGGAAAGGAACTATCGCCATGGCTATTCAGGAACTCGTAACCCGTCCCGCCCTGCAGGATGAATTAATGGCGCAGTTTGACGCAGCGCTTCGGATCGGCATCACTACTGACGAAATGTTGCGGCATCACCGTGCGGAACTCACGTTGTCGCACGAGGACAACGACCCTGTGCTGATCGAACGTCACCAGGCAGCCATTGCGCTGCTGGAAGGTGGTGCAGCATGAGTATTTCCAATTCCGCCAAATCCGCCATAGGTTTTGTAGCCAGCTTTTTTTCCGTGGACTCGTTCACTCTTGGCTCGGCTCGCCGCAGCCTGTCACGCAACACTTCCGCCAGCGCAGACCACCTAAAGGAATTGGCGGAGGGGGTGGTCAATAATATGCGCAACACAATGCAAGTCGAAGCAAGACACGAAGCTTTCGGCGAGGCCTGCGCACGCCTCAACCTGGACAAGAAACAGTTAGCCCATGTACATCAGCACGCCCTGCGAATGCAGCACATTGCCATTGTCTTATTTGGCTTTTCGGTTGTGATTCTTTCGTGTCACCTGGGCGCATTTGTTGCCGGAGGGCGGGTAGTCAATCTTGTCACCACTGGATGGTCATGCGGACTGGTGGCCTTGGCGTACGCCTACGCTATCAAATTCAGTTTGCGCCGATGGCAGATCGAGCAGCGTCAACTCTGCGGGGTACGTCATTACCTGTCACACGTTGGCTTTTTTCACCCTCTTTCCTGGTAGGAGGCACGATGCCGCTCGATAATCCAAGTAGCTTGTCCTTGTCCACCATGATGGATGCCGCTGGCCCTCTGGGCGAGCAGATCAAAACGCTATTTGACACTCTAAGTCCTGCGTTTTTAATGCTCAACGGCGCAGCGTTCGCGCTAGGAATCGTAATCATGGTTTACGTGATCGTTGCAGGGGTTGCGCAAACAGCGCATGACGGTGAATTTTTGGGTAAACGCTACTCCTCCATTTGGGTACCCATCAAGTTGGTGACTGGCGTGTTCTTGATATTCCCCATGTTTAATGGGTTCGCCCTGGCACAAAAAGCCGTGGTCTGGGCTGCTGTTGCAGGTGTTGGCCTTGCCAACCTAGTGGGTGGGGCCCTGCTTGAATTCAGCAACAAGCCAGCCACCCTTGTTTCAGCACCCAGCGCGATCACTCTGGCAAACCGCGAATATGTGCGCCAGGCTTGCCTGTACGGCATTTTCCGCGTGGGCTATGCACATGCAATTGCCACCAACCCAGACTTGGCTTTTGATCCTCCAGATCAAAATGATTGCGGTACGGTAGAAATGCCAAAATCCACCGGCAACAAGGAAATCGATGCCGCCCGTGCGAAGTCCTTCCAGTCCATGAGCAAGAATCTCGCGGCCATCGTGGAGCGTGATTATTTCAACCGCATGGATGCCGTTGAGTTGAAGCAGCAGATCGCCAACGCAGCGAGCGCATACGCAGACGCCATGAAGAGTGGTGTGCCCAAGTCCTCGCCGACTACTGACACTAAAGCTGAAGGCTGGAACTGGACACAGTTTGGTTTTGCTGGCACAACCGAAGCAATCAGATTGGCCAAGCTGTCCCAGCAAGTGGCGGAGCTTCCGAAAATTGGCGATACACGTCTTGCGGATACCTCGATGTGGGCCGATGAAGAAGCGACCGGTTGCAGCGTGGGTCAATGCCCCATGTCCTGGAATGGCATGCGCCATTCCCTGAGCGTGCGCCTGGGCATTGATCTTGTCCGCAAATCGCAGAGTGATGAAACCACTAGGCAAAGCGACGATGGCGACGCGGCCATTTCCAAAATGTTCGGGACTTCTGTTGCCGATGGCTTCAAATCTTGGGCTGCCGACTGGATGGAGGGAGGCGAAAACAATCCCATTCTGTTCGGCCAGGAGTTAGGCCAGACCATGCTCAATATTCTCGCAGCGGCATTGGGCGTTGCACTGCTGCTGTCCCTGTTTGCCTCCGCCATCATGACAATGACTATGGCATTTGTCATACCGTTGGCGGCACTGGCAATTATGCTTTCGAGCTATCTGCCTTTAATTCCCAGCCTACTCTGGCTCATGGCGCTTATACCCTGGGCTGTCAAAATCCTCGAAGGTCTGCTTGGGGTAGTTTTATGGGCGATGGCGCATTTAGACCCAGAAGGCGAAGGCATGGGGCAGCGTGCGCAAAAGGGCTATCTTTTCCTGGTTGACCTCATTTTCCGCCCGGCTTTTCTTGTGGTGGCGTTTACAGGGGCAAGCATCATCACGACTTTCATTGCCAAACTGGTCAACAACTTGTTTGTGCGTAGTCTGTTTGATTATCAGGTAACTGGCTTCGCATCGTTGTTCGGTCTTGTTGGTGCATTCCTTGTTGCCGCCCTTGCCATCATTGGCATTCCCAGCAAAGTCTACGCTCAATGCCTTGCTATCCCCGACGCCATCATTTCCTGGATGGGAGGGCAAATATCTGGCGCTACTGTGTCACATAACGACGTTAAGGAAATCAATGGGGGTGCTGCTGTTTCTGATGCCTCAAAAGGTGTTGGCAACGCCCTAGGTAATGCAACAAAAACCAAGTAGTTCCTCATTTAACCTGAAGGAGATACCAAATGATGACAATCGAAACCATGCACCCTTTGAAAGCTACCGCAACCGATCCTGGATGCGCAGGCTGGCTTGAGGAACTAGACTTTAACGACCCGTTCACCGCCACACGCGAGGAACTTGATCAACTTATCCAGTCAGCACCGAGTCAACGCC
>DAIDAS010000459.1 GCA_027310505.1 bacterium | reverse complement strand
CCATTCTCCCCATGTATATCCCATGCCTCAATTACACTCAACGCATCCAGCTCTTGCTGGGAAAGCAAGCCCTTACGATGGAAGAACTCGGCCAACTCAAGGCCATAGTCATAGCACTGCTGCAGGGCGCACAATGTCAGGATTTTCTTGACCTTCTGCTCACTGAACGCCTTGGGATCAAACTTACCCTGCCGATCCAAGCCTACAAAGTCCTTCAACCAAACCGCTTCCGCCCACAAAATCTGCTCACGACCGGTGGGGCTGTCCTTGAAACGGTTATTTCGCGAAATGCGGTGGTTCGTGTTGATGTCGAACATCAGGAAACCGTTCGCCTGCATGAACGCATCGAGCTGGGAGAAAGTCGTTTCACCAACATAGTTCTGGGTAAAACCGGTCTCAGTCTCGACATAGAAGGCACTATCCAACAGGTGCCCCGCCTTGCTCAGGATTGGCAACTCCAAGCCCTGCACATCGATCTTGATCACATCCGGCAAGAAACTCTTCAGCTCATCAATCTTGTCGATGGCGCGTACATGGATCGACTCCTCGCCCTTCACGTCGAATAAGTCATGGAACGAGAAACGGTCGAGCCACTGCTTGTTCGGCTTGAGAAGCGAGTAGCAATAGATGCTGCGCGTCATGTACAGCGTTTCCACGCTGTTATGGCCATGCACCGCATACGGTAGAAAATTCGAGCTTTTGTATTGTGACGGCAGCTTGTTCTGGCGTTCGCACTCTTCCTTGTTGGGATCGAAGCCGACTAGGTTGATCAGTTCCTTGATGGGCGCCCATTTTGCATCCAGTGACCCACTGCTGCCGATATCAATCAGGTTGACGCCTGCATTTTGAAGATCATTTATGTATTTTCGAATCATTCGTGGCTCACTTTAAAGTTCATTACTTCATGATGCGGGCCTTCCTTGTGGCAAGCTCGCACGCAATGAAAGTTGGGATTATACCTGCACCACCTTTTCCGACCCGGCTAAAAGCTGCCTCTCAAAGCACGGATCACGGTTTCAACTTCGACATCGGTCAGATGTGGCCCCATCGGCAGGCTGAGCACCTCATCGGCCATAGCTTCGGCTAGCGGGAAGCTCGTCTCCGAGAACAACGAAACATAGGCCGCTTGTCGATGCGGCGGGATTGGATAGTGGATCAAGGTTCCGACACCTAGTGTTCCCAACTTCTGCTGCAACACTTCTCTTTGCCTAGTGCGCACAACATAAAGATGCCAGACCGGATCGGCCCACTCCGGCACAGCCGGCAGTTGCAACTCCGATCCTGCCAGTCCGGACTGATACGCGGCTGCGATCTGCTGCCGTCGAGTGTTATCAGCATCTAGGGTAGACAACTTGACGCGCAAGAACGCGGCCTGCAATTCGTCCAGGCGCGAATTGAAACCGATCACCTCGTTGTGATACTTGATGCGCGAGCCATAGTTGCGCAAAACTCGGATACGATCAGCCAGCAATGGGTCGTTGGTGGTGACAGCGCCACCATCACCTAGCGCACCGAGGTTCTTCCCGGGGTAGAAACTGAAACCTGCAGCATGTCCCAACCCACCCGTCCGTCGCCCCTTGTAGCGTGCACCATGCGCCTGTGCTACATCCTCCAGCACCTTCAGCCCATGCTTGTCGGCGATACGCATGATGGCATCCATATCTGCCGACTGGCCATACAGATGGACCGGAACGATGGCGCGAGTGCGTGGTGTGATCGCAGCCTCGATGCGAGCCGGATCGATATTGAACGTGACCGGATCGGGCTCCACCGCCACTGGAACTGCGCCCGTATAACTTGCTGCCAGCCAGGTCGCGATATAAGTATTGGATGGGACGATTACCTCGTCGCCCGCACCGACCCCCCATGCACGCAACACAAGATGCAAAGCCTCCAGACCATTGCCGACCCCGATGCAATGCTCCACTCCGCAATAGGCGGCGAACTCGCGCTCGAAGGACTCGACCTCCTTTCCCAACACCAACCAACCGGAATCCAATACACGATCCAAGGCAGCATGCAATTCTTTGCGATGACAATCGTTGATCGATTTGATATTCAAAAAAGAGACCTTCAACTTTTCTCCTTGCCCAACATGCCATGCGCAGCTAGGACTTTGTAGTTTATCGGCATCAGAAGTTGAGTCAACTCACCACTTGAGCAGCGAAAGATACTCGGCATAATCACGAATATAGTCATCTTCCTTGTAGCAATCTGAAGCCAGCACAAAACATACTGAACCAGGATCGAAATTAACCTCAGCGGCCCAAATCATGGGCGGTATATGCAATCCTTTCCAAGGTCTGTTCAGATGTATCTTTGACTGGAATTCGCCATCATCAAGGGCCACATCGAAACTGCCTGCCAGACAGATAAGGAATTGATGTAAGTTATGATGCGCATGTGCTCCACGGCTTTCTTCAGTCGGGACATCATAAAGATAAAATACGCGCTTTATCTCGAAAGGGACGTGCTGATTCCCCTCGACAAAGGTGAGATTCCCGCGCGGGTCATTAATCTTGGGTAATACAATGACCTTGCAATCATTGAGTGTTGACCTCATGAACCTGCTTTCCCTGAAAAAATCGACTTCGTGAAGAGATACATCACTGGTACAGAAATAGCGGTTACAGCAAGTGGCGCCAGTTCCTTCGGGATTTCCATCAACTTGACCAGCACCCACAGCAACAGGAGTCTCATCAGGTAGTTCAGTCCATAAGTCATTGGATAAGCTGTGGCGGTGCGCACACTCGGCATCTGTCTGAATACCCAGTGAGCATTCAATAGATAACCCAAACCGATCCCCACTACATAGGCCAGTGAATATGCCCAAACATAGGGCATCAGATACAGCAAGCCAAGATAAAGGACATAGGTCGCACCTGTGTTCAGCGCGCCGGCGATTATAAACCGTGGAAAGGCCATCTCACCAAACTTCTTCAATCACTGTTTCCGGACGCTTGTTTGTCTCATCGAAGATGCGCCACAGATATTCCCCGATGATACCCAGCATCAGGATGATAAGACCTAGCAAGAAAGTAATCAGCGCCACGACGGTGGCAAAACCCTCGACAGGTATTTTATGAAAGATCGCACTCGTCACGACAACTCCGCCGTACAAGAAGCTACAGAGAGCAACCAAGGCCCCGATGCCTGAGATGGCTCGAATTGGCTTAATGGAGAAGCCCAGCATCACATCGAGAAAAGCATTGAACTTTTTGGCGAATGTCCACCCTGATTTTCCATGTTCCCTAGCTGGTCGGTGATAATGGATAACATCCGGCTTATACCCCAGCCAATACGCCAGCAAAGGCGTAAACACACTCTTTGAACTGTTTACCATGTGGGGAAGAAATGCCTTGTCCATCAGCGCCATGTCATACCCACCTTCTGGATAGTCTTGGATGACCAATGCTCGCAACATTTTGTAACAGATTTTTGAATATAACTTCGAAACCAGCGGGTCATCTCGAGTGATACGCTCGCAGATAACGAACTTCGAACCGGCGAGCCATCGATCGACCATCTCCAATACCAATTCCGGGGGATCCTGCATATCGGCCGCGATGATCATGAAGGCATCGCCCGTCACGAACTTGAACCCTGTTTTTGAACAATGCACCGCACCGAAATTGCGCGTCAACTTCACCACCCGTGTCGTTTCGCGCCGCGCCTTGAATTCCAGCAACCGCACCAATGACTCATCCTTTGAACCATCATCCACAAAGACCAACTCGAGTTGCACCGCCCTTTCTGCCAACCGTGTCTCTAATTTCGACAATTCATCAAACAGACGAGGCAAACTACCTGCATTGAAATACACTGGTACAACGATTGATATCTTCTTGCCGTTAACGTTCATTCATCAACTCCAAATCATAGAACTCGTGTGCGACACCGCCGCCGCCGAACTCCGATTTGAAACGGTACAGTCCATCGTTTAGCACCTTGCCTCCATCCTCATTGCTGGTGCCAAAATCAAAATATCGCGCTCCTGCTTGTCGCGCCTCAATAATAGCGGCATCGAACACAGCGTCCAACGCTGACACCGCATAGGCAGCCTCACTTGCAGCAATATATTGGGCATGCCAGACAGTAGGTGAATTGAAGAAAAGCACCCCAGCTTCGACCGCCCCTTCTATCAGGGCGCAACGAATCATGATCTGTTGGGGAAACAGTTCTCGCAACATAGAAATTTCTTCCAGAGAATGCACTGGACTCGCATCGTGCTTACGCGCCAAGTTCTGGGAAAGGATAGCCCACAACTCACCTAGCAGCATTGGATCGCTCGACAGGATCACCGCAGCCTGAGCCTTTTTCAAACCTCGCCTTCTGCGCTCGCTGAGCGGACGACGGTTTGACAATTCGATCGAGCATGACAAATCACAACGCACCCGTTGTGCGCCCAACCGGAACAACGCATAAAGATCGTCCTGTGATGGCTGGCTGGCGTAAATATGTGGAACGGCCTTGTACTGTAGACGGCGATATCCTGACTTAACATACCACGCAGCGATATCCGTCAATGTTTCAATCATCCGCAACCCGCCAAGCCGCCCATGGTGCACAATCCCGCCATAAGTGACCCCGGGATGGCTGATGACCGATTGGGGATCTGATAAGGATTGCGCAGCCGGGAAGACTCCTGCCAACTTGCCCGACTCCATGACTATCAACGATGCATCCTTGAAACGATCACCGTGATATCCAAGAAAGCGACGCGTTTGCAGAATGGTCGAATTCGGCGCGCCGGCACAGAAAGTGTCCCACGCAGATGCAAATGTATCGTCGTAAGGAATGATCTCGATGGTCACGCGATCAACTCCGCCACACCGAAACCCTGCTCGCCGAAATTGTTTCCATTATAGAAACAATAAGTCTTATCACCTACGACTATCACGGCCGAATACATGATTGCCTCAGAATCGAATCCCTCTGGCGATACATCCAGCCCCATCTGATCGTCCTTGCGTACCCAATTGATTCCATCGCTCGACTCGGCGTATCCCAATCGATATGCCGCATAAGAACGGCGGCGTATCGAATAAAAAAGTTGATAATCATCGGGGCCACGTTTCACCACCCACGGGCGACCGAACCCATGCTCATCCTCTCCTGTGATCGCCATCGATAGCCGGCCTTCATCTGCCCAATGGATACCGTCCTTTGATTCTTGATAGCGCAAATCGTAGACGGGCATCGGCTTGCCATTCAGGTCTGTCCATTCGTTACCTGCGACATACCAAAGTTTGAATAAACCATCATCCCAGATTGCGAATGGCCCACCTCGGAAATATAACTCCTTATCTGTTCTGTCTAGTATTGGAACTTTGCTATATCGCTGGAAGCTCTTGCCTCCATCCTTGCTTATTGCCAAGCCAGAAAAAATTCTATAGCGAACGTACGTACACAATTCAAAGCCGGCGTAATACATGAACAAAGTATCCGGTTCTGTCTGTACGATACTGATCGGCATGAGTCCGTTATCATCAAATGTTCCCGGCTGGCCAATATCCATCAACGCACTGCTCGAAACATCAAGAACTTGCATCGGATTCTGCGCAGAAACATCAACATACATAGGGCGCCCCCGCCCCATCTCATCCAAACTTGTAAGGAAAACACGAATGACTCCATCACTCAATTTGAATGGCGTTGGCCCCATTGCATGCGTTTTCGCCCAACTATTTTTGCCGTCAGGATTCCAAACCACTCCTAATTTTCGCCACTTCATTCTTTCACCTTGAAAAAGCGTGTTGCAGACACCTTGGCTGCTTCGGGCTGCTCCCCCTTAAAGAGTTGATTGGGCTCAGTATCGCGAACAATGGTTACGCCGATTCCAACCCAATTGTCTTCTCCAACAGTGATGTTGTTCGCCAGCGTCGCATTCACTCCGATGAACGTGTTCCGCCCGATGTTGCAGAATCCGGAGATCACCACGTGAGATGCAACGAAACAGTTATCCTGTATGACCGAGTGATGCCCGATGTGATTGCCGCTCCAGAGCACCACGTTATCGCCGATCCTAACAAACGGCTGCAGAGTGTTGTCCTCGAATATGAAACAATGCTCGCCGAGTTCAACGTTATGCCAGACAAAGGCCCGGCTGCTGATATAGCTGGCTGGCATGTAACCCTTTGCCTTTGCCGCCTGATACAACCGTGTCCGCAGCCGATTGAGCTGCGAATATACTAGTGCCGCATAGAAAAAAACTTCGCCCGGATCGAAATGCTCCTCGATCTGCTCAAATGGCACGACAGGCAGTCCGAACAGTTCTTTCTTGCTGAGATAGGCTGCCTCTACTGCAAAACCCATTACCTCGTAGTCCGAGTCGTGGGTAAAGCATTCATATGCCACTTCTGCGAAGGCAGAATCACCAATAATCACTAATTTTTTGCTCATCAACTCTCCCTATGGTCGGGTGATCAGGATGTCTTCCCGCCGGTTCGCCATCGGCAGATTGGCTGCCTGTGGCAACACATAGGCATCGAAGCCCTGTGCCCGCGCACGCTGCAGAAGCGCGAACACCACTGCGTCGTCGATCTGGTCGTGCTCGATTTTGTTGTACTCCACCTGCGGGCGCTCTGTCGTCTTCATGAAATCCTGATGAAATCTGACCCCGGTCTCGCAGGCAAAGAAGCGTTTGCGTTTGGATATATTAGGGATGTCGCCGATCAGCATCTGCCCGCCTGGAGCCAGAAGCGACAGCGACACATCCAGGAAACGAAAGAAAGCGGTATCTACCAGGATGTAATGCAGGACGCTGTAGCACAGGATCGCATCCACCTTGCCGCGTAGGCCCTCGATGGTCTCCGGGCAGTTGGGATAGAGCGCAGCCGTTTTTTGGATGAAGGGCGCCTCCGGCAGGAGCCCCAGCATCTCAGCGCTATCAATGAGGTGCAACTGGTGCCGGTGGGCACGGCAAAGCTCGATGAGCATCACTGGCAACTCGCTGCAACCAGGGCCGATATCGAGCACGGTCATGTCCTGCGCCTCCAACAGGCTTAGCTTGCTGCGGATATCGGAGAATATGTTCTCTTCCTGCCCCTTGCGATAGCTATCGGGAAAGCCGATACGCTCGAACTTGGACAGCGATTCGTCCTGGGCAAGGCGCTTGAAGTCCTCAAAACCCAGATTGGCGAACGGATTGTGGTTGCTCATGTTGTCAAACTACCTCGTGTATCGGTCGACCGCTTAATGCGTCCCGGCCCTCATCAATATCTCAAAATCCACATTTTTCCAAACGGATTGGAAACCGCAAGTTGCCGCCGCTTTGTCGATCGCCTCATACTTCTCGACCTGCCAGGGTGGCGCGAAACTCTCGATGTGAGGCTTGCCACCCCAGATTGGGTTGCCTGTCGGTTCCAACGCACGCACCACCAGATAGGGCGCGCCAACATCGTCGCACATCTTCTGCAAGCCACGTTCAATCTCGCTTAAAGGCAGGGTATCGACCCATATCCAATTATTGAAAGGCAGATCATCAATCAGATAATGCACCAGGGGTGCCTCGCGATACACCAACACCGTTGCGCCCGGCGGGGTCAGTCTGGCAATCAAGGCTTCGTACAATGTATCGATACTTTGCGCACGCTCCGGCGTGGTACGGATACCTGCCAATCTGGGTACGTTCATGGACTGGGTCAGTCGCTGCCGGTCAGGGTCATCCCGGAATACCCCATTAGCATAAAGGTGGTGCAACGAGAACAGGAACGCCAGGAAAGTCATGGCGCCACCCAAGAAACCCAAGGCCTTCTGGCTCATGCCTCCGTACAAACGCCCAGTCAGGATTAGCAGCGCTACGGCAAGCGGCGGGATCAAATAGCCGCCAAACTGGAGCTTGGCAATACCTGCAGATGAACCTGCGCTGACAACGGTGGGCAGAGCGAGGGCCGCAAGGGTGATGACGATGCTGCGGAATAACAGAGACCGTGACTGAGCTTCATGGTCCTGACACACTTGAACTACAGCAAGGACTGTTGCGCATAACAGCAAGGACATGAACAAGATATGATTCAGCGTCCCCGCAAGGATGTCTTGTAGTTGGCTGCGATAGCTGACCCAGGCATAACTTGCCAGCACAAATGCAACAAGAACCGGAAAGGCCTTTCGCACATACCGCTTTGATCTTAACAGCAATGCTACAAACAAAGCCACCAAAGGCAAACCGAACCACATGACCCATTGCCCGACTAGTGACCACTGAGCCTTGATAACAGAGAACACAAAGTCTGTCGTGTAATGAGTATCCAGCGGCTGATAAGCCAATATCCTAGCCCACAGGCCAGAATGTAACAGATACAGATAGAAGACCAATGATAGGACAAGCATTACGGAATAGACGATGGAGCTTGCCATGAACGCAGCTCGCAAATGCCGCTTGTCTATCACCGCTGCCGCGATCACGGTGCACAGCGGAATCACCACCACGGTCAAGGACGGCAACCTGGCCAACAGCAGGAGGAAGAAGGTTCCTCCTGCAGCAAACGACCATACACAGAGCGCCCAGCCCTGCTCGTACCGGAACGCGGCCTCAAGATACAGATAGAGTCCGACCAGGCACAAAAATGCCGGTACCGAGTCGTAACTGATGAGCGAGAGGAAACTGGAGAAAAACGGCGCCACGCAAAGCACGCTGAGCGGCACCAGCCAATGTGCCAGCACGTGCCGGGAAACGATCCTGGCCGCGATCGCGGCACTGGCGGCAAAAAGCAGGATGCCGCCGACATGTGCGCCCAGCAACCCCAGATGCATGGGTTCTGTCACCGACAACCACCACCAGCCTATCACATCGGAGAACCACCAATAAGGCTGTTCCACGATGTATGCCAATCCGATGCGACCAACCATCAACTGGTTGGCCAGATGGAATCCCGGGTCGGTCACGTCCATTCCCATTGGCACGAAGGGCGCGAGCATCAACACCGATAATACGAAGGCGGTTAGTCCCGGGTATTGTGTTAGCCAGTCTTCCAGGCGATTGCAATGAGTGCGGTTCATTTGCGAGCAATATGTGCCAATGTCAGACCGTTGAAAGGTCTGCATTAGTTTCTCGAATCATGCGCAAGCTCATAATCCAGACCGGACAAATACCATTCCGAACTCACTCTCGGTCACGAAATTGAATCCTTTCAACTTCCTATTTCCGGCGTCCGAATAGAACTCGATACATCTGGCATTCTGGTTGAAATCCTGCTTCATGTATTCCATATATTTGCGCAGTCCTCCTCGCTCGAGCAGCGCTTCACGTAGTCCTTCTGCCGCACAACCATATCCACCGTTCCATCTCCACCTTCTTCATCATGGATATCGTCATAGTTGGACAATCCCCATTTCATATTGACCTTCGTCGTATCGATTGCGGGAAGCTACGCATAAGGATCCCTGAATGCCAAATGTACCCGTTGCATCTTGCTGCCCAACGCCTGTTCGATCTTGCGGTACACGGCGATCGATGGACTGTTCTCCTCCTTGTGGAACTGCGTCTCCGCCAAAACGGTGGTTGTCGAAACATTATGTATCAGTTGCTAAGTCATGACAGGAATTGCCAAACCCAACAGGACCTTTTGCCATCCGGCCAGATTTGCCGCAACTGGCAGAAAGAACGCCAATGCAATCAACGGCACCAGGTAATAAATCGCACTCAATTCACGCAAAACCAGTATGTCGAATTTTGTCGGACTCAACCCGACAAAGTGATTGATCGGTCTTAGAAAGGTCAGCGCAACAGCGTTGAGAAAATGGTACAGGTAACCATAGATTTGTTGTATCGGATCGAGAAAATGCCTGAGGTCCGCATGAAGCATGCGTATCGATAACGTCATAGACGGCAAGCTCATCGATCATGAAGACCGAAAGCATGTTCTTATCCGCTGCGCCCACTGCATTCACCATTGCGAGGGAACATAAATAGGTCGCCGAACCCAAATAGATCAGCAACCAATGCAGAGGGATCAAACGCAACCTGATGATCGAGTTCTGCATGATTAACGATTACCAGATATTTTCTTCATCTCGCGACACCAGATCTCCAGCACCAGCGCCTTAAACGAGATGGGCGCGATGGCACCGCGCGGGAACACACCCGTCGCCAACACGGCACCGGCCTCTTCCGTCAGCACGCCGGATTGCACTAAGTAGCCGCCATCCAGATAGCTGCCGTAGGCCTTGAACAGCTCGTTGTGCCACTCGATGACCGGCGGTGCAAAGCCCTGTTTCGGGCGGTCGATGATAAAGTCGGGCAGGATGCCCTGCATCGCACCGCGTAGCCAGGGCTTGGGGAAACGTAGGTAATCGGGATCGGCTGCATGCGTCTTGCGCAGGCCGATGACCAACTCGACCAGTTTGTAGTCCACGAATGGCAGGCGCAGTTCGACCGAATTGGCCATGCTGAGACGGTCGCCTTGGGCGATGCCGTTCTCCAGCAGATAGGTGTCGCAGATCAGGCGGGTGATCAGGATGTCGGATTGTTTCCACGGCTGATCGAAGGTGAACAGGTCATAGGCGGAAGCAGCCCCCAGCGCCTGCATGAAACCATCGGTATAGTAGTTGCGTATGTCGCTCAGCGCCATGCGGAAGTCAGGAGCAAGTTCGTGGAACACCGGGCGATAGCCCTTCACTACCGGCTCAGTCGGCGGGCGGGTGCCGAACAGTTCTTTCAACGAGGTCTTGATGAACTGCTTGAAGGTGCCTCGCTCCCTGACTGCAGGACGGTTGTCGGTAGCCACAGCGGCATCCTTAACCCACTGGTAACCCCAGAACACCTCATCACCGCCCTGGCCCTGCAGCAGCACCGGGATGCCATGCTCACGCGCGGTCTTGTTCACCGAGTAATAGCCAAAGCCGGAGATATCGGCGATGGGGTCGTCACGGTGGAAGTTCATCCGCTCGAAGTTCTTCACCAGGTCGGCGGTTTCAAGCTCGATCTCGTGGAACGGCATCTGCAGCAGGTCGGCCAGTGCCTTGGCGTTATCGCGCTCGTCGTTCACGGGGCGTCCCGGATAGCCCACGCTGAATGCATGCATGGTGCCCGGATATTTCTTGGCAGCCAGTGCCGCGATGGCGCTGGAATCGAGGCCGCCGCTCAAAGCTACGCCCACTGGCACATCGGCGCGAATGAGCAGTTCGCACACCTTGTCCAGTTCGTTGCGCACCAACTCGACCGGGTCCCCTTCGACTGGTGCAACATCTTCCATATCCCAGTATTTGTGCTGCTCCACCTTCCAGTCTGCGAGCGCGATTTTGAGATAGTGCGCACGCGGTAGCTTGCGTACCGACTTCAGCGGCGTCTTCGGCTCGGGGACATATTGGTAATGAAAATAGTCGTTAATTGCGGCCGGGTCGAGCTCGAACGGGATGTCGCCGGCCGCCAGCAGCGATTTCATCTCGGACGCAAAATAGAGCGAGTCTCCAGCCTGGTGCAGGTAGAGCGGCTTCTCGCCCATACGGTCACGTGCGATGAATACCGTCCCCTTGTTAATATCCACCAAGGCGAAAGCAAACATACCCCGCAGATGGCGCAGACAACCTTCCTGCTCCTCCTCGTACAGGTGCAGGATGACCTCGCCATCGCTGTGCGTGGCAAAGACATGCCCGCGCTGCTTCAGTTCATCGGTGAGTTCGACATAGTTGTAAATCTCGCCATTCATGATGAGGGCGAGCGACTTATCCTCGTTATAGAGCGGCTGCCATCCACCCTGCAGGTCGATGATACTTAGCCGGCGCATGCCCATGGCGACCTGTTCGTCACGGTATTCGCC
>DAIDAS010000457.1 GCA_027310505.1 bacterium | reverse complement strand
GATCATGGCTGACATGGGGTTAAACAATTTTTTCATCATGATGGTCTCCTTGGTGTTAATCATTCCTGAGTGGCAAATGGCCGTGTTTTGGCGTTCTGTTTGCGCAACGCCCCGTCTACCAGCCGAGGTAGCACCGCGTTGATTCGCACGAACAAACATTCTGGCCAGCCGATGTAGTAATCCTTGCTGTCTTTCTCGATCGCTCGCACCACGTGCTGGGCGACCACCGAAGGTTCGTCGCTGTTCATGCCGACTGCCTGGGCCATTCTGCTAACGACACCATCGTTCAGCGGAGTCTTGGTATAACGTGGAGCGATGTAGGTCACGCAGACTCCTGTGTCTTCCAGTTCACGCCGCAATGCTTCGGAGAAACCGCGCATGGCGAATTTACTGGCGGAATAGGTGGTGAAATAGGCAAAACCGATGCTGCCGAAGATCGATCCTACGTTGACGATGCGGCCATGACGACGTGCCGTCATTTGCGGAAGCAAGGCGCGGGTGAGTTGCATGGGGGCGAGCACATTGATACGCCACAGTTTTTCCATGTTTTCCGGTGTTTGCTGGTCGAACAGGCCAAAACTGGCAATGCCGGCACAATTGATCAGGATATCGACACCGCCTGTCGATGCGATCATCTGTTCGGATAATCTCTGTGGGGCATCAGGGGCTGCAAGGTCACAGGGAAAAACATCCACCTTGCAGCCGCGCTCACGTAAAGCACGCTTCAGTTGCCCCAGTTTGTTCGCGTCAATGTCTACCAGCGCCAGATCGGCGCCCTTTTCCGCCAGCGCCCTTGCGAGTTCGCTGCCGATGCCGCCAGCAGCCCCGGTGATCATGATGCGTTGATTGTAAATGTTCATTGCACGGACTCCAGTGTGCGGAAAATATCGCCGTATAGCCGGAACACGGCCTTGGCGCAATGCACCAGGCAGGCCTTGTCTTGATCCGAATCCAGTCGGTTGACCAGGTCGCGGAAGAAATCCACGTGCTCGAGATCGAGTGATCCGTGGCTGGTAAGATAGCTGAATGCATTTTTGGGCAACCCCAGCGATTGCTGTAGCGCGGCAGCGGCGCTGGTTGCCAGCTGGATGCTGGTGCCTTCCAGCACGTGCACCATGCCGAAGAAGCCTATCGGGTTGCCGCGTGCAATGGTATCGTAGGCATAAGCGACCATCAGCTCGGTCGCGAGGGCAGGCTGGCCATGACGCACAGCTTCGGCGTCGGCGCCACAGGCGGCGATGTCGTTGAGGATCCATTCCTGATGGCCTATTTCTTCCTCGATGTAATGGGCAATGGCCTCGCGCAGCCATTCCTTGTCATCGGGCAGGCGCGCTCCGCAAGCCATCAGCAACGGTACCGTATGCTTGACGTGGTGGTACGCCTGGGTGAGGAATGCGACATATTGATTCAGGGTGACCTGGCCATGGATTGCCTGATGTATCACGGCGATGGATTGCAGGTCTGCCTGTTCTGCCTGGGTGGCTTGTTGCAGCTCTTCAAAAAACGGGCATCCGGAAAAAGTTGTGGGTTTAGGGTTTTGACGTAGCCTAGGTTTTACGTTCACTCTCCGGAAAAAGTTGTGGGTGCTGCCCCTCTGCACGTT
>DAIDAS010000454.1 GCA_027310505.1 bacterium | reverse complement strand
ACGTAACGCTGGGTGCCACCTGGGTACTGCCCAACAAAGCGGAGCTCTCGTTTGCCTATATGCACGCGTTCGAGAATTCGGTAAATGGCTCCAACTCGATCCCGAACATCCCGCTTGGCGGCGGCAACGCCAACCTGAAGATGTCCGAGGACTCCCTGGGCATCGCCTACGGCTGGAACCTGTAACAGCGCTTCTCCTCCCATCAGACGCAAAGCCGGAAAATCAGTCCGGCTTTGCGTTATAATCCGCCAACTTAGCGCCTAATTCCTGCTATGTTGGACTCATGATCAAAAAATTTCTGCAGCACGTCTTCAAAGGCAAAAAAAAGCCCGCCCCCCACACCCCGCATGAAGCGCAGCGCTTCCCGCGCCGTGCGCACGGCATCGACCGCAAGCTGACCAGCACAGCGGCGATGAAAACCATCCAGGAATTACACAAGGCCGGCTTCGCTGCCTTCATCGTCGGCGGCGCGGTACGCGACTTGCTCTTGAAGCGCACCCCCAAGGATTTCGACATCGCCACCAACGCCACGCCCGAGCAGGTACATCGCCTGTTCCGTCGCTCGCGCATCATTGGCCGGCGCTTCCGCATCGTGCATGTCATGTTCGGTGCGGAGACCATCGAGGTCACGACATTCCGCGGCAGCCATTTATCCGATGACGGCGATGCCCAGATCGCCGAGAGCGGACGCATCCTGCGCGACAATGTGTTCGGCTCACAGGAAGAAGACGCCGTGAGGCGCGACTTTACCGCCAACGCCCTGTATTACGACCCGCAGAGCGAAGAAGTCTGGGACTTTCATCACGGCCTGCAGGACATCAAAGCTGGCGTGCTGCGCATTATCGGCGACCCTGAAACCCGCTATCGAGAAGACCCGGTGCGCATGCTGCGCGCAGTACGCCTCTCGGCCAAGCTGGGGTTGAAACTTCACCCCGCCACCGAAACGCCCATCCCGCGCATGGCCGACCTGCTGGATGACGTACCGCCCGCCCGCGTATTTGACGAAATGCTCAAGCTGTTCCTCTCCGGCCACGCCATCGAGAGCGCCAAGGCGCTGCGTGCCCACGGCCTGCACCACGGCCTGCTGCCCATGCTGGATGTCGTGCTGGAGCAACCCATGGGCGAACGTTTTGTTACCCTCGCGCTGCAGAATACCGACGAACGCGTGCTGTCCGACAAGCCGGTATCCCCCGCCTTCCTGTTCGCCACACTGCTGTGGCACGAAGTACTGGCTGCCTGGCAGAAATACCAGGATCAAGGCGAGCGCCCGTTGCCCGCTCTGATGCAGGCCATGCATGACGTGTCCGAAATCCAGGCCGAGAAGCTTGCCATCACCAAACGATTCAGCGTCGTGATGAAAGAAATCTGGAACCTGCAACCCCGCTTCGAACAGCGCGCCGGGCAACGCCCATATCGCCTGCTTGAAAATCCGCGATTCCGCGCCGGCTACGATTTCCTGCTGCTACGCTGCCAATCCGGCGAACTGCCCATGGAACTGGCCGAGTGGTGGGACAATTTCGCCAAGGCCAACGCCGAAGAACGCGCCGCCATGCTGCTGCCTAACACCGAACCGGCGAAAAAGAAGCGGCGTCGACGCAAGAAACCCTCAACGGCGGCCCCATCAGAAGCATGACCCATCGCGCGTACATCGCCCTCGGCAGCAATCTGCAAGACCCCGCCAGACAGGTCGGCATCGCATTATCCGAAATCGGCAGCCTGCCCGAAACCTCGCTGGTGCGTGCATCATCGCTCTACCGCACGGCACCTGTAGGTTACGACAACCAGCCGGATTTCATCAACGCAGTCGCCGAGGTTTCAACCGATCTAGGGCCGCTGGAACTGCTGCGAGCACTGCTGGCGCTGGAAACCAGCCACGGCCGGGAGCGCCCTTTTCCAAACGCACCTCGGGTGCTCGATCTCGACCTTTTGCTTTATGATGACCTGATAATGCAAACGCCGGAACTCATCCTGCCCCACCCCCGCATGCACGAACGCGGTTTCGTACTGCACCCTTTGGCAGAAATTGCTCCAGCACTGGAAATCCCGGGCATAGGCAAAGTACGCGAACTGGCGGAACAATGTCTGGATCAAGGGGTAGAACTGGCATGAACCTGACGGACAAATATCACTACATCGTCATCGAAGGCCCCATCGGTAGCGGAAAAACCACGCTTGCGCGTAAATTCGCAGAACGCTTCCCAGCCAACCTGTTGCTGGAAAATGCTGCTGCAAACCCTTTCCTGCCCAAGTTTTATCAGGATGCCGAACGTTACGCCCTGCCTGCACAGCTCTTCTTTCTGTTTCAGCGCACCGAGCAAATCCGTGAGCTGTCGCAACGCGACCTGTTTGGCAACGCCACCATCGCCGACTTTTTTCTCGAAAAAGACCCGCTGTTTGCCCGACTCAACCTGAATGACGAAGAGTTTGCGCTGTACCGCCAGATCTACCAGCACCAGCAATTGCAGACCACCGCACCGGATTTGGTCATCTACCTGCAAACCCCGGTGGATGCCCTGCTAAAACGCGTCGAGCAACGCAACATCCACTATGAACAGACTATTTCGCGCGAATACCTGATGCGACTGGCAGAAATGTATGGGGAGTTTTTCCATCATTACGACGCATCCCCCTTACTCATCGTCAACAATGAAAATCTGGATTGCGCCACCGACGAAGCCGCACTGGAACTGCTGATCGAGCGCATAGAAGCCATGCGAGGACGCCGCGAATACTTCAACCCGAGGCTGGACGGATGAATCCTGGAAACCTGCAGCAGATGTCGGCTCGCGGTGAAAAGATCGCCATGCTCACCTGTTACGACGCCAGCTTTGCCTCCTTGTGCGAAACCGCTGGAATGGATGCGTTACTGGTGGGCGACTCCCTCGGCATGGTACTGCATGGCGCCACGTCCACGCTTGCCGTCACGTTGCGCGACATGCAATACCACACTCGCTGCGTCGCCAACGGCGCCAAGAATACCTGCATCATCGCCGACATGCCTTTTGGCAGCTACCAGCAGAGCCCTGAACAGGCACTGCACAATGCCGCCCGCCTGATGGCTGCCGGTGCGCACATGGTCAAGCTGGAGGGTGGAAGTGTCATGGCCGAGACGGTGCGCTTTCTGACCGCACGCGGCATCCCGGTGTGCGGCCATCTTGGGTTCACCCCGCAATCGGTGCACCAATTGGGTGGCTATCGGGTACAGGGCAGGAGCGTGGATGATGCCCAACGCCTGCTGGAGGATGCAAAAGCACTGGAATCTGCCGGCGCGGGACTGCTGGTGCTGGAAATGGTCCCCGCCGCACTGGCGAAGGAAATCACGGCCCAGCTCTCCATCCCCACCATTGGCATCGGCGCAGGCGTTGACTGCAACGGTCAGGTGCTGGTCCTGCATGACATGCTGGGCATTTACCCAGGAAAAACGCCCAGGTTTGCACGCAATTTCATGGAAGGTGCCGAAAGCGTACAGGCCGCGCTGGCAGCCTACGTGCAGGCAGTGAAGAACGGCGCGTTTCCTGCTTCAGAGCATAGTTTCTGATGGACATCATTGCCGGCAGCACCGAACTTCGTGCCCGCCTCGCCAATATCGGGCGCATCGCCTTCGTCCCCACCATGGGCAACCTGCACGACGGCCATCTCGCCTTGGTCAGAATGGCCCGCGAGCATGCCGACTGCGTTGTCGTCAGCATTTTCGTCAATCCGCTACAGTTCGGCGCCAACGAGGATCTGGCCAGTTATCCGCGCACCTTGCAGGCCGATTGTGAAAAACTGCTGGAAGCAGGTG
>DAIDAS010000443.1 GCA_027310505.1 bacterium | reverse complement strand
CATTAAGGAATACGCCACTCCGCCTGTGCGGGACGCATTGGTAATGGGGCGGGAAGCCCCCATTGGTTGCCAGGGAATGCGTCGCGCCTTGTCAGTCTTGATAAAAGCTCCGTATGCTCATATTGAAACTGATGACGAGGTCATTTCTGATATTTTGATAAGGGAATCTCTGCTTCGACGTGTTTCTGAAAGCCAACTTATCGAGTTCGTTTTGACACATATCAAGCCATTGATGAGTATCGAGGAAGTATTGCACCTTGAGTTGGATATTGAAGTTGAACTGAACCATACCACGATATGAGACATTTGACGGCAAAAGACTGTCTCTGTCGCAATGTCAAACGCGTTCTGGAAGAAGATCGCCCTAAAGGTCATATAGATAGGTTTGTGTATGCTGTATTTGCAGATGATATTAAGCATGGCAATTTTTGTGGTTTGGCAACACCTTGCGACACGTCCTTGCACCCCAACTGGATTTTTGCGGATTTAGGTGAACATCGCCCCCTCGAAAGTGTTTCCCCAGATGATCCCCTTAACAAGGTGCTCTCTCGTTTCCAGAAAACTCATCGTCATGCTCTTCCTGTTGTAAGTAGCGATGGGTATTTCATTGGGGCTGTTACTCAGGAAAGTTTGCTTAGAGGACTTCTTCGCAAGGAACATGTGCTTTTGCAGGAATCTCGCCGACTTTATCAGTTGGCCGAAACTGACCGTAAGGAATTAGTCATTTGGGCAAATAGACTAAGTCGTCTACATGAAGCTTCTAGATCGCTACTCAACGTATTGGCCCATACTGCGCTGGAGGATGAGTTGCTTCAAATGGGCATTGATTCACTTGCCAAGCTGATAGATGCCAAATATGGTGCCATTGGCATACTGAATGCAGAAGGGGGGCTCGCCCAATTTATCTATACCGGCATTTCGGAAGATGTTGCTAAGCGCATAGGTCATCCTCCAGAAGGGAAAGGTATTCTTGGGGTCGTGATCCATGACAACATCAACATTCGACTTGAAGACATGCGCAAACACCCCAATAGCGTCGGATTCCCGCCTGGACATCCCCCGATGCGATCATTGCTTGCTGTGCCGATTTCGCATGCAAGCCATGTGTATGGACGTATCTATTTGTGCGACAAAACCGACGGCAAGCCATTTAGCGAGGCGGATGAATTGCTGTCCATGAGTTTTGCGCACTCACTATCTTTGGTGCTTGACAATGCACGAGAAATTGAAGAAATCCGTAGCGCCAGACAGAGTCTGGACTACCTTGCACATTTCGATACGTTAACAGGTTTGCCTAATCGCGAGTTAGCAACTGACCGCATTCACCAAAGTCTGGCGCAGGCCCATAGACATGGCGGAAAAATCGCTCTGTTATTTATCGATTTAGATAATTTCAAAAATGTAAATGACGCCTATGGACATAATGTTGGCGACGCCCTTCTGAAAGCTGTTGCGGGTCGTCTGTCAGATTGTGTGCGCGATGGTGATACAACAGCAAGACTTTCCGGCGACGAATTTCTGGTAATGCTTCCAGATATCGAAGACGAACAGGATGCAGCGTTTGTTGCACAGAAGGTTTTAGATGTGTTGACGAAGTCTTTCATTTTGGATGGCAAGGAAATTTTTGTTGGCGCTTCAATCGGCATTAGCATTTTCCCCACCGATGCTCAGGATTTTCATGAGTTATTGCGCACAGCGGATACTGCGATGTATTACGCAAAGAATCGTGGGCGTAATAATTACCAATTCTTTACCAGTCGCATGACGACTGCTGCCAGAAGGTATACCGAACTGGAACAGCATCTTCGTAGAGCAATCGAAAAAAATGAATTTGAAATTCTCTACCAACCGCAAATAGAGTCAGTGGGCGGCGACATTGTTGGTGTCGAAGCGTTACTGCGTTGGAATAGTGAAGTTCTTGGCAAGATTTCACCTGTGGAATTTATTCCTGTTGCTGAAGAAACAGGATTGATCGTTCCTATTGGCAATTGGGTATTAGAAACTGCATGTAGGCAAGGCAAAATATGGGAAAACAAAGGACTGGGCGATCTAAAAATTGCCGTGAATGTTTCTTCGCGTCAATTCAGAGATAAAAATTTTATTAACGATCTGGACAGAGTCCTCAAGATCACTGGACTCCCTCCCCGCATGCTAGAACTAGAAATTACAGAAAGCTTGATGATGCAAGATCTCGAATTGGTCATGGCAACATTTATGAATATTCATGATCGTGGCATCCATCTCTCTGTTGATGATTTTGGCACAGGCTATTCTTCGTTAGGATATTTAAAACGCTTCCCTATCAATCAACTCAAGATAGATAAATCGTTCGTGCAAGATATTCCCCAGGATGAAAACGATATGGCAATTGTGCAGGCAATCATCAGCATGGCAAAAAGCCTCCATATGAGAGTCATAGCCGAAGGCGTGGAAACCGAGGAGCAGCTGAAATTACTACAGAAATTTCAGTGCGATGAAATTCAAGGCTTTATATTCAGCAAGCCAGTGACTCCAGATTCAATAACTGAAATGATGGTAGCTAATCATAAACTTTGCATTGAAGCCTTGCATGAGCAGTAATTCATCAGCGTCGTAAAGTCCAGGCGCTCTTGACGATCCCCAAAAGTTACGCCTGAATAGACTTCAGATACGAAAAACGTGAGTCGGGGAGGAGCAAGCAATGTTAGTCCCCGTTAAAAAAACGGTGGACTAACGCTCGCAAGGGTTGAACCCTTGACCCGATGCTCACCTTGTTCGCATCCAATAATAAAAAAGGAAGCATCACAAATGGGGCGTCCACTACTGAAACCCGAGCAGTTGCGTGTCAAGGTTGAATGCTATTTCAATCCGACTGAAAAAAAGTTCGTCGAATCTAAGGCCAAACAAGCTGGGCTCGCACTCTCGGCGTACCTTCGAGAAGCTTCGCTCGGCAACCAGATCACCTCACTGCCATCTGCCAACATTGAACTTTGGGAAGAGTTGTCCCGCACGACAGCCAATCTTAACCAGATTGCCAAGCACCTGAATGAAGGCAGGCTGGTCCATCTTGACCCTTCGCTGTTGCAGGAAATCGGACGGCAAGTAAAAGCCCTGCGCCTCGACCTGATGGGGGGGCAAGGATGATTTGTAAAATTACCGTTGGCCGTGGGTTCAGGGGCCTAGTCAATTATTTATTTCATGGATCCAAAAACGAATCACAGGACAGGGGCGAACTGATTTGTTCCAATATGGCAGGCTCCAATCCCAGAGAGCTTGCCCATGAATTCGCCAGTTTTCGGCAGTTGCGCAAATCGCTCGGCAAGGCCGTATTTCATTCGTCTATCAGTTTGCGGCCCGAAGATCGAGCGTTAAGCAACGAAGAGTTTTCCGAAATCGCCCAAGCCTATCTCACCAGAATGGGCTTCGAGCATTGCCCCTTCCTGGTCATACGCCACCACGACACAGAACACAGCCACATCCATATCGTCGCATCCAGAATCAAACCTGATGGCTCAGTCGTTAGCGATTCAAACAGTTTCCAGCGTGCCGAGTGCATCATGCGCGACCTTGAAACCCTATACGGATTGAAGCCCGTTGCACCATCAGCCACAGCAGATCGTAAAAGTAAGTCCAGAAAGGAAATACAACTTAACCAAAAAGGAACCCCAACCATGAAAAAAGAACTGACAGACCTGATTGACCAAGCAATAGCTGATAGTCATGACATTACAGACTTCATTGCGAATTTAGAGCGTTTAGGCATTCTCTTGTGCCCTCACATCCAGAACGGCAGGGTCAAGGGGCTGATCTACAAATGGCGACAAGCCAAGATGAAAGCCTCGGATTTGGGCAAGAAATACCAGTGGGAAAACCTCATTCAGGCCGTTCCCTACACTGACAGGGACATGATTGCCTTGAACAAGCGCAAGCGTGCCGAGGAAAAATCCAGCTTCACGGTCGCCTTGCCAGAAGATGTGCCGCCCGCCTATGTGCGTGAATACCGTCGCATGCTGTTGGGGGATGACTACCGAAAAATGCTGGCCGACCTATATGGCCAGGAATTGGTCGATGCCAAACCAAAGGGAAAGAACCTGGAAATCCAGCTGAAGCAGGGCAAGATCATCGACGCAGGTGAATCCATATCGGTTGAGGACATGGAGGCCAGAGTGGCCGCCGAAAACATGGTCAAGCTTGCCAAGGCCAAGGGATGGAACAGCATCGTAATATCAGGCAGTGATGATTTCATCAGGCATGCAATGCAAGAGGCTATCAAATCAGACATGCCAGTCAGTCCGACCGACGACAAGCAGCGCATGCTGCTGGAAGAAGCCAAGGCCGCGCTGGCAATCGCCAAACGCCAGAATGCCCAGCAGGAAATCAGGGAAGATCAGACAGGCTTTGAACTACCCAAACTTAATCCGCTCAAGATTGGCGAGTGGACAAGCTATCAGGACAAGAAAAAGAAGAAGGATGCCGAGGAAGCGGAACGGCTGAAAAAGAAGAAACGCTATGGGTGGTAAAGCCCGCAGGCCTATTTACTACGATAGTAATGTCGCGTCATTGATTTGGTAGCATGGCCAACCGTCTTTTGGACGGCATCCTGACCATTTTGCAGGCCATTCACAAGCAATCCCTCTTGATGGTTTTTTACATGGGTCGATTCAAAATAGGCCTGATGCTTGATGTTGGCCATTTCGGCAACAACAATGGATTCCAAGCCCGTATCCAGTTTTCTGCTGATATATTCGGAACGTAAATCACGGAATTGCAAGTCGGAAATTCCAGCATCGTCCATGAGTCCGTCAAGCACAGTTTTGAAACCCTCGGCAGTGTATTTAAAAAGCCTGTCCCTACCTTCGACACGCTTGATAGTGTTTAACACCTCCATAGCCTCAGGTTCCAGCCTGACTTTTCGGCTCTTTCTGGTTTTAGTATTGCCTGAATAGAGTTGAATGTAATTTTCATGAATTTGCGACCATTTCAACGAAATAATTTCGTTTCTACGGCACCCTGTATACAACGCCAGCTTAACTATCTGCCCAACTTCGGGGTTGCTGTATGCGTCCAGCACATCCCAGAGGATTTTCTGCTCTTCCTCACTAAACCGCCTATCTCGCTTTTCATATGGGACGTTTAGACGTGCTTTGGCGTTTTTGGTAACTGGTTGTTTGATAGTATTCCATATTTCCTGACGACTCATGGTGGGCAACCGATTAAAAAACGATTGCAGAAATCCAACTTGCCTGATGATGGTGCTTTGGGATACAGGGGCCAGTGAATTCCACTTCTTTTGAGTCTGCTCTTCGAGAGGAAGCGCACGATACTCTTTCAGGTCTAGCTGGTTTGGACAAGACAGTTTGCTGTTAATGAAACGCACAATGTCCATTTCCTTGATTTTGAAAATGTCATAGTCCCCAAAAAGCGGGGCATTCCTGCAGATTTTGTAATTTTCTGGATTGAACGGCTGTTCGGACAGCATGGGCTGGTTGCAGATACTGCTGATTAACGCCATGTAGGTCTTGTTCTTTTTATCCTTGATTTCCGTCAAGGGTGGTTCATAGATGAACGTCAAATAGTATTCATTCAGCAGTTCTTTGAGCTTGCGATAGCTGTCAATCTTAGAGGCCTTCTTGTCTACGACCTCGGCAGGCTGGATGTAATACTCGTCTGCGCGGATTTTGTCTCTACCGGCAGCGGACTTTGACAGCGCGAGAAATTGCATTGCCTCGCTGAGGTTGTCGAATGTGGCGGTTTTTTTCAGGTCTTTACGGACAATCCGAACCTGATAGGAATGGGAAATAGAACCGTCCTTGTTCTTCCATTCCCTGACCTGGATACCACGTGGAACGCCTGCCATGTTAACCCCCGTCATTTTTGCCGACAGTGGAAGTATATCAGGATGGCCTGAAATTTTTGTGCGGTTTTTGTGTGATTTAGTGCGAAAAACTTGGGGTTAACGATGACAGTATATTTATAAATCAATAAGTTATTAATATACATTCACCATGTCAAGGTGGTGCTCTAACCAGCTGAGCTACGCGCCTGATGAGGGGACGAATTCTAGAGCATTAACTGAAACAAAGCAAATGCTACTTATCAGGTCAATCGTGAACGACTCGGTTGCGGCCTCGAGCCTTGGCCAGATACAGGTGATCGTCCGCCACCTTGAGCGCGGCATCGAAAATTGTTTGCGGCTGGCTGGTAACGCCGATGCTCAGCGTGAACGACAGTTGCAAATTGCCGTATTGCACTACCGATTTCGCCACAGCCTCGCGGAATGCTTCAAGATGCTGCAACACCCGGGCCGGGTCACCGCCACACACCAGCACGACAAACTCTTCGCCACCAATACGCGCGACAAAGTCATTCTTGAAATTCACAGCCAGCAGACGCCCAAAATGCTTGAGCACCTCATCCCCACACTCATGCCCGTGGGTGTCGTTAAATTTCTTGAAATGATCGATATCGAGCGCCACCACATGCGCAGGCTCACCTTTTTTGAGCGCCTGGGCGTACCGTGCGACGCCTTTCTCGAACAGATGGCGGCGATTCGGCAAGCCCGTGAGGTAATCCATGTAGGCAATCTGGCGCATTACGTCCAACTTGCCCAGCATGTCGAGATTCTGGTTGACCCGGCACACCAGCTCTTCATAACTGAAAGGCTTGAAAATAAAATCGTTGGCGCCCGACTTGAGGAATTTCGCCGACATGCGACGATCTTCAGCCCCAGTGATCCCGATAATCGCCAAGCGATCCTTGCCCAGCTTGCGCCGCACAGCCGTGACAAACGCCAGACCGTCCATGACCGGCAACATGTAATCCGCCAACACCAGCCGGATATCAGGATGCGCTTCAAGCGTGCGCAAGCCGTCCTCCCCGTTATACGCAAGAAAAACCTGCAGTTTCTGGCGTTGCAGCATGTGCTTGATCAACTCGCAGAAACTTTCGGAATCATCGATGACCAGCACCTTGATGCCCTGGTTTTTATGCAGACGCCCGATCAGTTCGGCCACGTAGGCATAGGAGTTGAGGCTATCCTTGAGCACATAGTCGACCAGACCCTTGGTCATGAAGTCATCATAAAGATCGTCGTCAAAAGCGCCCGTCATGGCAATCACGGGGATATTGGCGGCGACCAGCACGTCGATCACTTCACCGTTCGGTGCGTCAGGCAGATTAAGATCGCTCACCGCCACAAAAAAATCACGGTCGCCTTGCGCAAGAATCGCATGCACCTCGGCCAGGCTGGTCGCAATCAGGACATGGCAACCCCAGCGCTCATGCAACATTTTTGCCGCCATCTGCGCCAGCGAGCGCTGATCCTCGACCAGCAGGATTTCACCGGCGATGACAGAGGCCTTTGATACATCACGGGCATTGGTACGGACAATAGTCATTGCGATAGCCAGAAGAATAGTTCTGCATTAAAGCGCAGCCAGGTTTTCAGAACAAGCGTTTCGAGCGGCATCAAGGGTTTTCAGGGTCGAACCAGGACAATTTATCCCTGAGTGACACCACCCCGCCCACGATGGTCAGGCTCGGCGCCCTGAGTCCGGCATCCGCCACCTGTTTCGCCAATGTCGCCAGCGTCCCGGCCACCACGCGCTGGGATGCTGTCGTGCCCTGTTGTACCACGGCAGCCGGGGTTTCTGCAGCCATCCCGTGCGCCACCAGTTGCCGGCAGATTTCCGGCAGCCCCACCAGCCCCATGTAGATCACCACCGTCTGCCGCGGACGCACCAACATCGGCCAATCAAGATCGACCGTGCCGTCGCGCAGGTGTCCGGTGGCAAACACGACCGACTGCGCATAATCGCGGTGCGTCAGCGGAATCCCCGCATAGCTGGAAACCCCGCACGCGGCGGTAATGCCCGGCACCACCTGAAACGGGATGCCATGCTCCATCAGGGTTTCGATTTCTTCACCGCCTCGCCCGAAAATGAAAGGGTCGCCACCTTTGAGCCGCAACACGCGCCGGCCTTCCTTCGCCAGGCGCGCCAGCAACTGGTTGATATCTTCCTGCGGCATCGTATGCTGGTCACGTGCCTTGCCGACATAAATACGCTCCGCATCGCGCCGCACCAGCTCCATCACGCCCTCGCTCACCAGCTTGTCGTACACCACCACATCGCATTGCTGCATCAGGCGTAACGCACGGAAAGTGAGCAGATCGGGGTCACCAGGGCCGCCACCAACCAGATACACTTCGCCGCGATGGGTAATATCAGCAGCCCCCTCCAGCGCATCATGCAGCGCCTTTCGCGCAGCGCCCTCCTGCCCGGACAGCACGCGTTCGGCGATCGGCCCCTGGAACACGTTTTCCCAGAAAACACGGCGTTCCTGCATGGATGAAAAACGCGACTTGACCTGCTCGCGAAACTCCGCCGCCAGGCCGGCCAAACGGCCATAAGCAGCCGGAATCATGGTTTCCAGACGCGCCCGCAGCATGCGCGCCAGCACAGGGGCCTTGCCGCCACTGGAAATCGCAATCACGAGAGGCGAGCGATCCACCACCGACGGCACGACGAAAGTGCATAACGCCGGGGCATCCACCACATTGACCGGGATATTGCGCGACTGCGCCGCCTCGGAGACTTGCCGATTGGTGGCCGCATCGTCAGTGGCAGCAATGACCAGTACCGCCCCGTCCAACTGAGTCGGCGTGAACACTTCCTGCAAACAAGTGATCTTGCCGGCATCCCGCCACTCGACCAGAGCCGCATGCAAATCAGGCGCGACCACCGTCACCGCCGCTTCCGCCTTGAGCAGCATGCTCACCTTGCGCAGCGCCACCTCGCCGCCGCCGATCACGACGCAACGACGGCCACACAGCTTCATGAAAATAGGGAAAAAGTCCATGGCGCCATTCTACCCGCCCGCCGGGCACATTGCCTCATGCCGCCAGATTCATCTATAATGCGCCCTTAGCTTACTGTTTTTTCTAGATTATTTTGCATCGCACCCCACTCAGGAGCCGCCAGCCATGAGCGCTCCAAAAAAAGTTTTCATCAAGACCTTCGGCTGCCAGATGAATGAGTATGACTCGTCGCGCATGGCCGATCTCATGCAGGCCGCAGAAGGCATGCAGCAGACCGAAAACGCCGAAGATGCCGACCTCATCCTGATCAACACCTGCTCCGTGCGCGACAAACCGCAGGAAAAGGTATTCAGCCACCTGGGCAAGTTCCGGCTGCTGAAGGAGAAAAACCCCAATCTGGTGATCGGCGTCGGCGGCTGCGTTGCCAGCCAGGAAGGCGACGCCATCGTGGCTCGCGCGCCGTTCGTCGATGTCGTATTCGGCCCGCAGACCCTGCACCGCCTGCCGGAAATGATCGCCGAAAAGCGCAATTCCGGTCGCTCGCAGGTGGATATCAGCTTTCCCGAAATCGAAAAATTCGACCGCCTGCCGCCGCCGCGCGTGGAGGGTGCCGCAGCATTCCTTTCCATCATGGAAGGTTGCAGCAAGTACTGCACCTTCTGCGTGGTGCCT
>DAIDAS010000441.1 GCA_027310505.1 bacterium | reverse complement strand
AAGAACCCTACATCCGCCTGTTGCCGATCGAAACCCGCAAGCAGGACGACAGCCTGGTGCTGCTGAAAAAATCCCCCAAAGCCTGGTCCAGGCTGCGGCTCGACACCAGTTCCGGCGATGCGATGAAGGAGGCGCTCAACGCGCTGGTGCAGCAGAAAAAGGTTCCGCTGGAGGAGGCCCGCAGGCTGGGGTTGTGGAACGATGAAGACATCACCATGACGGAGACCCTGAAGTCTTCCGGAATGGTGGACGTGCCGGTCTGGCGCCACGCATTGATCAACTACCCGCATCCGCTGCTGAAAAGCGGCCTGGTGATTCTGGACACTCCCGGCCTCAACACCCTGGGCACCGAACCGGAACTCACCATCAACATCATTCCCAACGCCCATGCTGTGGTGTTCCTGCTGGCAACCGATACCGGCGTAACCAAGTCGGACATGGAAATCTGGAGCAATTTCATCCGCGGTCGTGCAAGCCGCAAACTGGCAGTCCTGAACAAAATCGACATCCTGTGGGACGACCTGAAAACCGAGGATGAAATCCAGGCCATGATCCAGATGCAGGTGGCCAGCACAGCTCGCCAGCTCAATCTGCCAGCTGCGGATGTGTTCGCCATCTCGGCACAGAAAGCACTGTTGGCCAAGGTTCGCGACGACGCGGCACTGCTCAAGCGGAGCGGCATCGCCAGGGTCGAGCAAGTGCTGGCAGAAAGCGTGGTCGCGACCAAGCACGAAATCCTGCGCACGACCATCGTGGCCGAGGCCGGCAACATGGTCAAAACCTCACGCAAGGCCATGCAGCAGCGCATCGCCGGCGTTCGAGAGCAACTGCAGGAACTGGGCTCGCTGCGCGGCAAGAACCGCGATGTCATCCAGGCCCTGCTCACCAAGGTGGCGAATGACCGCAAGTTGTACGAGGAATCGGTGCGCACCTTCACCCAGGGCAACCAGAAAGTCATGCAACTGGGCGACGCGATGATGCTGCAACTGAGTCTGCAACACTTGGATCATCTGCTCGAGCGCAGCCGCAAGAGCATCGGAGACAGCTGGACGACACACGGCCTTAATCTCGGCATGAAATCCCTGATCCGCGAGATCATCGAACTGGCCGCGCGCATCACGCAGCAAGGGCTTGAAATCAAAGACATCGGCGAAGAACTGTACCACCTGTTTCACGCCAAGCATGGCTTTGATGCACGCAAACCCCCGGTGCTGGACATGTCCCATCTGCTCACGAGCATGAAGACGCTGGAGCAAACCACGGATGAGTTCTGTAATGATCCGGTCAACGTCATGACCGAAAAACACTTTCTGGTGCGCAAATTCTTCCTCAGCCTGGTGGATCAGGCGCGCAGCCAGTTCGAAGTCGCTCAGCACGAAGTCGATACATGGCTTAAGGGCCTGCTCGCGCCCCTCAAGCTGCAAATCGGGGACCACAAGACGCAGCTGGACAAACGCACCGAATCCCTGATGAAAATCCACGAGAACCTGGAATCGCTGCAACAGAACATCAATGAAATCGAGGCGCAGCACGCCACACTGCAAAGCCAGAGCGCGACGCTCGACCAGATTCTGCTCAGGCTGATCAAGACTGCGCAACCCTCTTCTCGCCCCGGAACGCCTGGCGCGGCGCCCCCAGCGACGACCGCGGATTCTCGCGGCATGGCCCAGCTAACCAGCTAAACGTCCGCCCATGGATACCCGGTTAAAACTCAGCGCGCTGCCTCGCAGGTTTGCTGATCAATACACCCGGGCCGATTTGTGGCGGATACCCACACTCGCAGCGCTCTACCTGCTGCTGGCGATCATCGCCATGAAATTCGGCATAGTGCATGGCAATGCCGCCATACTCTGGCCAGCAACCGGCCTCACCCTGTTCGCCCTGCTCCGCCATGGCCTCCAGCTCTGGCCCGGCATATTCATCGGCGCATTCGCTGCCGGTCTCTGGATCAATGACCCCCTATGGGTTTCCGCAACCATCGCAATCGGCAACACGCTGGACACCGTCGGCGGGGTATGGCTGCTGCGGCAGACCTCATTCAACACCGACCTGCGGCGCCTGCGGGACTACTATCATCTGGTATTTTGCGGCGCATTGGCTGCCACGCTGCCCAGCACGTTGATTGGCCCTGGCTCCCTATGGCTGGCAGGGTTCATTACCCCGGCCCAGCTCCCCGGCGTAGCGCTGCACTGGTGGATGGGCAACGCGCTGGGGGTCGTGCTGGTGACGCCAGCCCTGCTGATCCTGCGCCAGACACCGGAATTCCTGCGGCGCAATGAATACCCGTGGGAAGCCTCTGTGCTATGGCTGCTCTCCTTCGGTGCAGGCATGATGGTATTCATGGGATGGAACCCGGGATGGCTTCCTTTCAAGATGCTCATGCTTCCGTTCTGGGTTGCCCCGCTCATGGTGTGGACCGCGCTGCGCTTCGGACGGCACGGCGTCTCCCTGCTGCTGATCCTTTATTTTTCCCAGAGCCTGATGGGGGTCTCTCTCGGCGAGGGCCTGTTTGCACAAGACATGAAGGAAACCGGCCTGCTCAATTTCTGGTCTTTCCATATCATCGCCTGCATTGCCGCCATGACGCTGGGGATTGTCCTGCATGAACGCCGCATCGCCGCAGACCAGGCCCTGGCCGAGAAGACCCGCCTGCGCAGCGTGATCGACGCCGTTCCCGACCTGATCTTCTTCAAGGATATACGCAGCGTTTACACGGGCTGCAACAAGGCTTTCGAGCAATATTTCAATGCCACTGAATCCGACATCACGGGAAAGACCGACTTCGATTTCGTGCCCGGCGAAGTCGCACGCTTCTACCGTGACCATGACGCCGTGGTACTGGCGCAAAACAGGAGACGCTCGAACGAAGAATGGATCACCTACGCCGACGGGCGCAAGCGTTTGCATGAAACCCTGAAAACGCCGCTACGCAACGCACAGGGCGAAGTAATCGGGCTGGTAGGCATCAGTCGCGACATTACGGAACGCAAGGCCGCCGAACAGGAGCACGAACGGCTCTACAACGCGATCGCGGCCAGCCTCAACGAAATCTACATTTTCGATGCCGATAACCTGCACTTCCAGTTCGTCAATGCCGGCGCGCTCGACAATCTCGGCTATACACTGGAAGAAACCCGTCGACTGACGCCGCTCGACCTCAAGCCGTTTTTCTCGCTGGATGATTTCCGTCAACTGCTGGCGCCGTTATTCATGCACGAAAAGCCGGTGCAGGTATTCGAGACCATGCATCGGCGCAAGAATGGCAGCCTGTATCCGGTCGAGATTCACCTGCAACTGTTCGAGAATGGCAACGAGCGCTATTTTCTCGCCATCGTCCAGGATACCACCCACCGGCTCGATGCCGAACAGGCATTGCGCCTTGCCGCCTCGGTGTTCGAGCACAGCAAACAGTCCATCCTCATTACGGATGCCGATGTACGTATCGTTTGCGTCAACAATGCCTTTAGCGAAATCACCGGGTTCAGTGCCGACGAGGTCATCGGCCACAACCCGCGCCTATTGGGCTCAGGCAATCATGACAAGTCTTTCTTCCAGGCCATGTGGGCATCGCTCCTCAATACCGGCAGCTGGAGCGGGGAGCTCTGGAACCGACGCAAAGATGGCAGTGTATATGTGGAGTGGATGGATATCTGTAGCGTAAGGGCGCCAACCGGCCAGCTAACCAACTATATCGGGCTCTCCTACGACATCACCGATCGCAAGGCGGCCGAAGAAAACATGCGCCACCTGGCGCAGCACGACTTTCTTACCGGGCTGCCCAACCGCGTGCTGTTCTACGACCGGTTCGAACAGGTACTGGCGAGTGCTCATCGCAATGAAACGCAATTCGCGGTGTTTTTCCTCGACCTCAACCGCTTCAAGGAGGTCAACGACACCCTGGGGCATCAGTTCGGCGATGCGCTGCTCAAAGCCGTCGCCATCCGCCTGACGGACACCATGCGGGCTACCGACACCGTCTGCCGATTGGGCGGAGATGAGTTCGTGATTCTGGTGCCGGAAATCGACAATGCGCGCCAGGCTCAAACCCTGGCCGAGATACTACATCAGAAATTCCGCCAACCCTGCGTGGTGGAAGGCCGCGAGATCGCAATCACGTTCAGCATCGGGTATGCCACCTTCCCCGAAGATGGCGATTCGATGGGGGATCTGCTCCAGGCGGCCGATCTGGCCATGTACCGTTCCAAAAACGCCGACAGAATCGAACGCCTCTAACCCGGGCTACATCAGGACGATGTCGAAAGCTTCCTGTCCATATTGGCTTTCCACCTGGAGCGAGATGGGCTTGCCGATAAAATCGGAAAGCTGGGCCAGACTCTGCGATTCCTCATCCAGAAACAGGTCGATCACCGGCTGTGAAGCCAGCACGCGGAATTCACGGGTATTGAACTGACGCGCCTCGCGCACCAGTTCCCGCAGGATTTCATAGCACACGGTCTGTGCCGTTTTCAGCTCGCCACGCCCACGGCAACAAGGGCACGGCTCGCACAGGATGTGCGCCAGGCTCTCCCGCGTACGCTTGCGCGTCATCTCCACCAGCCCCAGGCCGGAGAACCCGTGAATGCTGGTGCGCACGCGATCCTTCTCGACTGCGCGGCGTAATTCTTCCAGCACTGCCTCGCGATGGCTGAGGTCTTCCATGTCGATGAAGTCGAGGATGATGATGCCGCCCAGATTGCGCAGGCGCAACTGGCGTGCGATGGCCTGTGCCGCCTCGAGATTGGTCTTGAAGATGGTATCGGCCAGCGTCCTGCCGCCGACAAAGCCGCCGGTGTTCACGTCCACCGTGGTCAATGCCTCGGTCTGGTCGAAGATGAGGTAGCCGCCGGATTTCAGCTCGACCTTGCGCGACAACGCTTTTTCGATCTCCTGCTCGACGCCATACAAATCGAACAACGGCCGCTCACCCGAATACTGCTCGATACAGCCCAGCACGTTGCCAGCATAGCTTTGCGCAAATTCGCGCATTTTCTGGGAAGTCTCGCGCGAGTCCACCAGGATCCGTTCGGTATGTTCGCAGACCACGTCGCGCAGCACCTTGAGCGGCAGGTTCAGGTCCTGGTACACCAGCGAATCCTTCGAAGTCTCGCGGCTGGAGGCCTGGATATTGCCCCACACCTTGTGCAGATACGCGAGGTCGGCACGCAACTCGTCATCACTCGCCGTTTCCGCCATGGTGCGGATGATGTAACCGCCTTCATTGGTTTCCGGCAACAGCCCCTGTAGCCGGGCCTTGAGCGCCTCGCGTTCGGCTTCATCCTCGATGCGCTGCGAAACGCCAATGTGTTCCTGTTGCGGCAGATACACCAGAAAACGTCCGGCAATGCTGATCTGCGTGGTCAGGCGAGCGCCCTTGCTGCCGATGGGCTCCTTGATGACCTGAACCATGATGGTCTGGCCTTCGTGCAGCAGTTCCTGGATCGGCTTTTCGGCGTTGGTCTCGTATTCCAGGATATCCGCGATATGCAGGAAAGCCGCTCGTGACAGGCCGATTTCGACAAATGCCGATTGCATGCCGGGCAGCACGCGGCACACCGTGCCCTTGTATACGTTGCCGACCAAGCCCAGCGCGCTGGTGCGCTCCAGATGCAGTTCCTGCAACACGCCCTGCTCCATGATGGCCACCCGCGTTTCCTGCGGGGTGACGTTGATCAGAATCTCTTCGCTCACAGCACGTGTACTCCAAATTTTTTCAGCAATTGTGCCGTCTCAAAAACCGGCAGTCCCATGACCCCGGAATAGCTACCCTCGATACGACGGATGAATGTGCCGGCCAGCCCCTGGATCCCATAGCTGCCCGCCTTGTCATGCGGTTCGCCGGAAGCGATATAGGCGGCGATCTCGGCTTCCGTCAACGGGGCCACTTCAACCTGGGTGCTGGAAAGCGACGCCTCTACCCGACCGCCGTCAGCCAGCGCGATGGCAGTATGCACCACATGCCAGCGATCCGACATGCGGCGCAGCATGGCTGCCGCATCCGCATCGTTTTCCGGTTTGCCCAGAATCATGCCGTCGATGCAGACCGTGGTATCAGCCGCCAGCACAGGCCTGGGCGGCATGCCCTGAATCGCCAGCCGCTGCACGCATACCGCAGCCTTCTCGCGCGCCAGCCGCAGCACATAATGCTCCGGCGACTCATCCGGCAACACGGTTTCATCCACGTCGGAAGGCAGCACTTCGAAGGTCACACCGATCTGTCCGAGCAGCTCTCCGCGCCGCGGGGAGCGCGAAGCAAGGTAAATCAGGGGCGACGATTTCATCGTCGCGCATTCACTATGGGGGCAACGGGGACCATCCATTCAAGAACGTACAAGATCCGCCTCCACCTGATCGCGCTTCACCCTGCCGACCAGCAGCTCGACCAGCGTCAGTGCGAAATCCATCGCGGTTCCAGGGCCCTTGGACGTGACAATCTTGCCATCCACGACAACGGCGTCATGGACATAGCGATGGGAGCCCGGCATTTCGTCCAGCACGCCGGGGAAACTGGTCACGCGCTTGCCTTCCAGCAGCCCCGCCGCATGCAGCGCCATCGGCGCGGCACAAATCGCAGCGGTGTAGTGGCCGGCGGCGGCCATGCGCTTCAGCAACGCCATGATGCGCGCATCGTCCTTCAGGTGTTCGCTGCCGGGCATGCCGCCGGGCAATACCATCATGTCATACTCGTGGTGCATCGCCTCATCCAGCGCAACATCCGGTACCAGCACTGTCCCACGGCTGGCACGCACCACGCCGGGCACCAGCCCGGCAGTGATGACTTCGATGCCGGCGCGGCGTAGGATATCCACTGTGGTCACCGCCTCGAGTTCTTCGCAACCCGGAGCAAGCGGAACAAGAACTTTTGCCATCGACCCATCCTCCAGTTAACTATTGTAAGAAGCATACCAAACCATGAAGCAACCGGCATCAAATGACTGACTGGAACGCGCTCTTCAAAATCGGCCTGGCGCTGTTCGCCATCGTCAATCCGATCGGCAGCGTGCCGGTTTTCATCACCGCCACGAATGGCAGCACTGATGCTCAACGCGCCCGCATCGTACGTATCGTGGCGCTGACCGTATTTCTGGTGCTGGTTTCGGCCGCATTCCTGGGTGACCGCATTCTTGAGTTCTTCGGCATCAGCATCCCCTCGTTCCAGACCGGTGGCGGGATTCTGTTGCTGCTGATGGCCATCTCCATGATGCATGCCAAGCAGAGCGGCATCCGCCAGACGGAGGAAGAGGCCCAAGCCGCCGCCGAGCGTGAAGCCGTCGCCATCGTGCCGCTCAGCATTCCGCTGCTCGCCGGCCCCGGCGCGATCAGCAGCATGATCATCGCCGCCCAGCAAAGCGGCAGTTTCTGGGGGCATGTACAATTGCTCGCGCCAGTCACGGCCGTCGCCCTGCTGGTGTGGGGCGTGTTGCGCCTTTCCGTACCTATCGCCAATCGTATGGGCACCATCGGCATCAACATTTTCACCCGCCTGATGGGACTGGTCCTGGCCGCCATGGCAGTCGAATTTATCGCGCACGGGATGGTCGGCCTGTTCCCGGCGCTGGCAAACGGGTAAAATTACTCATTTTGCACCCCTTGGTCATGATCTGGAAACCCAACGTCACCGTCGCCGCCATCATTGAAAAGGATGGCAAATTCCTGCTGGTAGAAGAAGAAACCGCCGATGGCATCATGTTCAACCAGCCTGCCGGCCATCTGGAAAACGGTGAAACCCTGCTGGATGGAGTGACACGCGAGGCTTGGGAAGAAACCGCCCACCGTTTTGCACCAACCGGCCTTCTGGGCGTGTATCACTGGAGACACCCGAAGAAGGACATCACTTACTTGCGCTTTGCGTTTGTTGGCGACGTCACCGGCTTTGATGCCTCGCAAAAGCTCGACACCGGCATTCTGCGCGCCCTCTGGATGACGCCGGACGAAATCCGCGCCACCCAGGATCGCCATCGCAGCCCGCAAGTGCTGACCTGCGTCGAGCATTATCTCGCCGGCCAGCGCTTTCCATTATCGGTACTGACCCATCTATGAAAAAACAACGCGTAGTCGTCGGCATGTCGGGCGGCGTGGATTCTTCTGCCACCGCCCTGCTGCTGAAACAGCAAGGATACGAAGTCGTCGGCCTGTTCATGAAGAACTGGGAAGACGACGACACTGAAGAATTCTGCCCGGCACGCCAGGATCTGGTCGATGCCGTCTCGGTGGCAGACCGCATCGGCATCGAGATCGAAGCGGTGAACTTCAGCAAGGAATACAAAGACAAGGTTTTTTCCAACTTTCTGGAAGAATACCGTGCCGGGCGCACGCCGAATCCGGACATCCTGTGCAATTCCGAGATCAAGTTCCGTGCCTTTCTCGACCACGCCATGACCATGGGCGCAGACAAGATTGCCACTGGCCACTACGCCCAGGTGCGTGAAGTGGACGGCCTGTTCCAGTTGCTGAAAGCGGAAGACGGCTCCAAGGATCAGAGCTATTTTCTCTACCGTCTCAACCAGGAACAGCTCTCGAAGACCCTGTTCCCGCTGGGCAAGCACCTCAAGCGCGAAGTCCGCGAAATCGCGCGCAAGGCGGGGCTCGCCACTAGCGAGAAGAAGGATTCAACCGGCATTTGCTTCATTGGCGAACGCCCGTTTCGCGAGTTCCTGCAACGCTACATGCCGACCGAACCCGGTGAAATGCGCACCCCGGAAGGCAAGGTAGTGGGACAGCACACCGGGCTGATGTATTACACGCTGGGCCAGCGCCAGGGGCTAGGCATCGGCGGCTCCAAAGAAGGCGACGGCGAGCCGTGGTATGTCGCCGCGAAAGACATGGCCAATAACGTGTTGATCGTGGTGCAGGGGCATGAGCATCCGTTACTGCTGAGCGACAGTCTGCGCGCCTCGAATATGCACTGGATTGCCGGCCATGAGCCGCGCACCCATTGGGTCTACGCGGCCAAGACACGCTATCGCCAGCCGGACGCGCCCTGCGAGATCGACGCCATCGACGGCGACCGCTGCGAAATCCGCTTTGGTGAGGCACAATGGGCGGTCACGCCGGGGCAATCGGTGGTAGTGTACGAAAGCAACGTCTGCCTTGGCGGCGGCATGATTCTTTAAAGAAATGATCGAGGAAATCTCTGTAATGAAAAAAATCGAAACCGGTCTGGAAAGCCTCATTTTCAACAGCCGCTGGCTGCTCGCACCGTTCTATATCGGGCTGGTGCTGGCACTGGGCCTGCTGCTGGTCATGTTTACCAAGGAGTTCATGCATTTCGCTGCGCTTGCCCTGAGCGGCGCGGAAAATGACGTCATCATCGGCGTCCTGTCATTGATCGACGTGGTCATGGTCGCCAACCTGCTCATCATCATCGTGTTTGCCGGGTACGAAAACTTCGTCTCGCAGATCGAAACAGGCGATCACGTGGACAGGCCGTCCTGGATGGGGCATGTCGGATTCTCCGAACTCAAGATGAAGTTGATCGGCTCCATCGTCGCCATTTCCGGGATCGAATTGCTGAGAGCGTTCATGCATATGGGCAAGGATGAGGTCAATAACGAGATCATGGCGTGGAAGGTCGGCATTCACCTCACCTTCGTTGTCACCGGTGTGTTGTTCGCACTCGGGGACAAAATCGCCAGCGAAAGAACCGGCGACCACTAAAAGCAAGCTCCCAAACAAAAAGCGGAGGCCATTTCCATGGCCTCCGCTTTTTGTTTGGTGCAGTACCCCTGAGATCTACGCTGCCGGTGGCTCGGTATCCTTGAACGATGGCCGGGCAAGCAGCTGTTCGTACAGCCGCCCGAGATTGGGATAGGTTTCACGCCAGTTGATTTCAGACATGCGCAAATCAATGTATCCCAGTGCCACGCCCGTGGCGATGTCGGCCAGGGTAAACTTGTCACCGGCGGTCCACTTGCTTTCACCCATATCCTCGGACATGGCGCGTAAGCCTCGCTCCACCTTGAGCATCTGCCGCTGCACGATGGTTTCGTCCTGCTTCTCGGACGCGCGGCGCTTTTCCATGACCACGGCAATGGCAGCATCGCAAATGCCATCCGCCAACGCTTCCCAGCGACGCACCAGAGCCCGGTGATTGTTATCCTGAGGAATCAGTCTTGCCACCGGAGTCTTGTGGTCGAGGTAATCGACGATGACGACCGAGTCGTACAGGCTGGTACCGTCATCCAGCACCAGGGTCGGCACCTTGCCCAGCGGATTGTGGGCCGGCACAGGTGAATCCGGAGCCGCCAACGAAGGGACGACCTCAATCTCGCATTCGATATGCTTCTCGGCAAGCATCACGCGCACCTTGCGCGCATAGGGACTGGTTGGTGTGATAAAAAGCTTCATTGCATAACCATGTCAAATCATTGAGAAGATTGGCATTATAATGCAGAAATGCATCTAACCTCCGCCGACATTGAACACTGCGTGCGCCTCGCCCTTGATGAAGATGTCGGGGCGGGCGATCTCACCGCACAGCTCATCCCCGCGCAACAGATGGCATCAGCCCGGGTTATCAGCCGTGAAGCTGCCATCCTGTGCGGCCAGGCATGGTTCGACACCTGCTTCAGGCTGCTGGATGCCGACACGCATATCGAATGGCACGCGGCCGAAGGTGAACGGCTGCAAGCCGGCCAAACCCTCTGCACCCTCCACGGTCGCGCGCGCAGCCTGCTTACCGCAGAACGGTGCGCCCTCAATTTTTTGCAGACCCTGTCCGGCATTGCCACCACGACGCGCACCTACGTCGATGCCATCGCAGGCACGCATGCCGCAATCATGGACACCCGCAAAACCCTGCCCGGGTTAAGGCTCGCGCAGAAATACGCAGTCACGGTCGGCGGCGGGAAAAACCAGCGCATCGGCCTGTATGACGGCATCCTGATCAAGGAGAACCACATTGCTGCAGCCGGTGGCATCCGGCCCGCGCTCGAAGCCGCCCGCAAGATCAGCGACGTCCCGATCCAGATCGAGGTGGAGTCGCTCGACGAGTTGCAAACCGCACTGGATGCGGGCGCCACCCTGGTTTTGCTGGATAATTTTTCGCTGGATCAAATACGCGCCGCCGTCACGCTCAGCGCCGGGCGAGCCCAGCTGGAAGCTTCCGGCAACATCACGCTGGATAACGTGCGGGCCGTGGCCGGAACCGGCGTGCATCGTATCTCGATCGGCAGCCTGACCAAGCACGTCAGGGCCATCGACCTTTCCATGCGATTCGAGGGTGATTGATGAGCAAAGCCAACTTCACCGCGCCACCGCCCAACGACCACCGGTTATCGTTGGGGGAAATCCTGCGGCTGATGGTGCAGGACGGCATGGTGCCGAAAGACCTTGCGGAAAAACTGTTCAAGGATCGCAAGATGGACAGCTCCAATATGCACCCCCTGGCCGTCATCGGCACACAGCTCTGGAAGAACCCCCACCCGCCGGGCAAGACCTATACCACCGAATTTCTCACCGAGTGGCTCGCCAGGCGCCTTAACGTTCCCTACTACCATATCGATCCACTGAAGCTCAATTTCAGCGCCATCGCCGGTGTCGTTTCCAAGGCTTACGCCGACCGCCTCAAGATCATGCCCGTCCGGGTGACCGACCAGGAAGTCACCATCGCCACAGCCGAACCGTTCCGCACGGATTGGATCGCAGACCTTGAGCGCATCCTCAACCTCAAGATCCGGCTGGTGATGGCC
>DAIDAS010000416.1 GCA_027310505.1 bacterium | reverse complement strand
TTCTCGCTAATAATGTGCAGCGGTATCGCACGCTTTGATTATTTTAACCAGGCGAAAGTGGCGGAATTGGTAGACGCACTGGATTTAGGTTCCAGCGCCGCAAGGCGTGAGAGTTCGAGTCTCTCCTTTCGCACCAACGATTTTTGAATTAAGGATCAGTCAGATGCAAGCAACCGTTGAAACCCTGAGCACCCTTGAGCGCCGCATGACGGTGACGGTGCCGATGAAGCCGCTGGAAGAAGAAGTTGGCCAGCGCCTGACACGTATGGCACGCACCGTGAAACTGGCGGGCTTCCGCCCCGGCAAAGTGCCAATGAATCTCGTGCAGAAGAATTACGGTCCGCAAGTGCGTGAAGAAGTGTTTTCCAATGCGGTTGAAACCAGCTTCTCTGACGCAGTGGAACAAAACAAGCTGCGCGTGGCCGGCTACCCCAATATCGAGCACAAGCCGTTCGGTGAAGCGGACGAGCATTTTGAGTATGTGGCGACCTTTGAGGTGTTTCCTGATATCGAGATCGGCGATCTGTCCGCTGTTACTATCGAACGTCCGGCGATTACCGTCACCGACAAGGATGTGGAAAAAACCGTGGACGTCCTGCGCAAGCAGCGCGCCACCTACGAGCCCGTAAAGCGTGCTGCCAAGAAGGGCGACAAGGTGAGCGTGGCTTTCCGTGCCGAAATCGACGGCCAGGAAGTGGAAAGCACCAACGGCCAGAGCATCGATCTGGTACTGGGCGAGGATGGCCGCATTGCCGAATTCGACGACAACCTGATCGGTGCCAAGGCCGGGACCTCCAAGCAGTTCGAAATTACCTATGCCGAAGATAATCCAAGCCCGCAACTGGCCGGCAAGACGGTTTCCTACGAGGTGACGTTTAACGCTGTTGCACAGATCAAGCTGCCGGAAGTCGATGCTGAATTTGCCAAGCTGCTGGGCGTGGAAGATGGCGATGTCGAAAAGATGCGTGCCGACATCAAGGAAAGCCTGGAGCAGGAAGTGACCAAGCGTGTTCGCGCCAACGTGAAGGATCAGGTGTTCCAGGCCTTGCTGGGTGCCGTGACTACCGAATTGCCCCGCGCGCTGATCGCAATGGAAACTGGTCGCCTGATGCAGGCCGTGCGTACCGATCTGGAACGTCGCGGTACCGATATGAGCAAGGTGAATCTCGAGCCGGCCATGTTCGACGAACAGGCAAGACGCAATGTCGGTTTGCGCGTGATCCTGAGCGAAATGATCAACAAGAACGAACTGCATGCCACACCGGAACAGGTGCGCGCGATGGTGGAAGAGTTTGCCAAGAGCTTCGAGCACCCAGACGAAGTGGTGCGTTGGTACTATGCCGATCCGCAGCGTCTGGACGAGCCGGTTGGCTTGGCCACTGAAGAAAACGTCGTGGCATGGGTGCTGGAACGCGCCAAGGTCACCGACAAGAAGGTGGCGTTTGATGAACTGATGGGGAAGAAGGCCTGATGAACATGCACAGCAGCTGGGAGCCACAAGGGCTCGGTTACATTCCGATGGTGATCGAGCAGAGTGGTCGTGGCGAACGTGCCTACGACATCTACTCGCGCCTGCTTAAGGAACGGGTGATCTTCCTGGTTGGCCCGGTCAACGATATGACTGCCAACCTGGTAGTGGCGCAGTTGCTGTTCCTTGAGGCGGAAAACCCTGACAAGGATATTTCTCTCTACATCAATTCCCCAGGCGGCTCGGTGACTGCCGGCATGGCGATTTTTGACACCATGCAGTTCATCAAGCCGGATGTCAGCACCCTGTGCATCGGCCAAGCCGCCAGCATGGGAGCGTTGCTGCTGACTGCGGGTGCCAAGGGCAAGCGTTACTGCCTGCCCAATTCCCGCGTGATGATCCACCAGCCGCTGGGTGGTTTCCAGGGGCAGGCATCGGATATTGAAATCCATGCCAGGGAAATCCTCTACCTGCGCGAACGCCTGAACCAGATCCTGGCGACGCAGACCGGGCAGTCGCTTGAAACCATTGAGCGGGATACGGACCGTGACAACTTTATGAGCGCGGAGCAATCGGTCAGTTATGGCCTGGTGGACAAGGTCATTGCCAGCCGCAATGATGCCGCATAAGATAGTATTCGTTTATTTGATCGAGAAAAGTTATGACCAGTAAGTCGGAAGGCGAGAAGCTGCTGTATTGCTCTTTCTGTGGCAAGAGTCAGCATGAAGTCAAAAAGCTCATCGCCGGCCCATCCGTGTTTATTTGCGATGAGTGCGTTGACCTGTGCAACGACATCATCCGCGAGGAAGTGCAAGGCGATGGCAGCCTGATGGCGCGTAGCAGCAGCCTGCCTACCCCTAAGGAAATCAGCGATATCCTCGACCAGTACGTGATCGGCCAGTCCGCAGCCAAGAGAATCCTGGCTGTTGCGGTCTACAACCACTACAAGCGTCTGGAACAAAGCGGGCAAAAAGATGATGTCGAGATTGCCAAAACCAACATCCTGCTGATCGGCCCCACCGGCTCCGGCAAGACGCTGCTGGCGCAGACCCTGGCACGCATGCTGGATGTGCCGTTCGTGATGGCCGATGCCACAACGCTGACCGAAGCAGGTTACGTGGGCGAGGATGTCGAGAACATCATGCAGAAGTTGCTGCAGAAGTGTGACTACGACGTCGAGAAGGCGCAGCGCGGGATCGTTTACATCGATGAAATCGACAAGATTTCACGCAAATCGGATAACCCCTCCATTACCCGCGACGTATCGGGCGAGGGCGTGCAGCAGGCGCTGCTCAAGCTGATCGAGGGTACCGTGGCTTCCGTGCCTCCGCAGGGTGGGCGCAAGCACCCCAATCAGGATTTCGTCCAGCTCGACACGACCAACATTCTGTTTATCTGCGGTGGCGCTTTCGACGGCCTGGAAAAGGTGATCCAGCGTCGCTCCGAAAAAGGTGGCATTGGCTTCGGTGCCGAAGTCAAGAGCAAGGATGACGCCCGTGCCGTGGGCGAAGTCTTGCGCGAAGTCGAACCCGAGGACCTGATCAAGTTTGGCCTGATCCCGGAATTCGTCGGTCGCCTGCCGGCGGTTGCCACTCTGGAATCCCTGGACGATGCCGCCTTGATGAAGATTCTGGTGGAACCCAAGAACGCGCTGACAAAACAGTACATCAAACTGTTCAAGATGGAAGGCGTGGAGCTGGAATTCCGCGAGTCCGCGCTGAAGCTGGTCGCCAAGAAGGCGCTGGAGCGCAAGACCGGCGCGCGAGGCCTGCGCTCGATTCTGGAACATTCGTTGATCGACATCATGTTTGATCTGCCTTCCCTGCAGAACCTGGAAAAAGTCGTGGTGGATGACGGCGTGATTCGCGGTGAAACGCCACCTCTCCTGATCTATTCCGATCAATCGCGACTCGCAGAGTCTGCTGGCTAGTTTCTGGGTAGCAGAAGATATTTACGCGTCGGGCCTTGAACTGGTCCGGCGCGTCCCTATCTAACAGGATAGTTACCCGGCATTTTGCCGTGTAGGTCCATTTCGAGGTTTCCATGACTGAAAATACTCCCGCCGATCTTGCACTGGATACAGGGCTGGTGCCATTACTGCCGTTGCGCGATGTGGTGGTTTACCCACATTTGGTGATTCCCTTGTTTGTCGGGCGTGCCAAGTCGGTGAAGGCGCTGGAAATCGCTTCCGAGCAGAACAAGCAGATTCTGCTGGTCGCGCAAAAGTCCGCCAACAAGGATGACCCCGAGGCCGAAGACTTGTACGAAGTCGGTACGGTCGCAACGGTCCTGCAGATGCTCAAATTGCCTGACGGCACGGTCAAGGTGCTGGTGGAAGGCGTGCATCGCGCCCGCGTGCAGCAGTTCGTTGAAACCGACGATTACCTGGCTGCCAGGGTGCAACAGATCGAACCGCTGCATGGCGATGAAAATGAAATCCAGGCGCTGATGCGCACGGTTTTTACCCAGTTCGATCAATACGTCAAACTGCACAAGAAAATTCCTCCCGAGATTCTGACGTCGCTGGCGACCATTGATGATGGCGGTCGTCTGGCCGACACCATCACGGCCCATCTGTCGCTCAAGCTCGAAGAAAAACAGCAGATTCTCGAAATGATCGATATTGGCAAACGCCTCGAACATCTGCTTGGCGTGCTGGAAGCCGAAATCGACATCCTACAGGTGGAAAAGCGCATCCGCGGACGTGTCAAGCGCCAGATGGAAAAGAGCCAGCGCGAGTACTACCTGAACGAACAGGTGAAGGCCATCCAGAAAGAGCTGGGCGAGCAGGACGAAAACGCCGAGATCGACGAGCTGGAGCAACGCATCAAGTCTGCACACATGCCCAAGGAAGCGCTGGCCAAGGTGCAGGCCGAGATGAAAAAACTCAAGATGATGTCGCCCATGTCGGCCGAGGCGACCGTGGTGCGCAACTATGTCGACACCCTGGTCGGTCTGCCGTGGAAGAAAAAGACCAAGATCAGCAAGGACTTGGCGGCCGCCGAAAAGATTCTCGACGCCGACCATTACGGACTGGAGAAGGTCAAGGAACGTATTGTCGAATACCTTGCCGTGCAACAGCGCGTAGACAAGATCAAGGCTCCTATCCTCTGCCTGGTCGGACCTCCCGGCGTGGGTAAAACCTCGCTCGGCCAGAGCATTGCCAAGGCCGTGAACCGCAAGTTCGTGCGCATGGCGCTGGGTGGCGTGCGCGACGAATCTGAAATCCGCGGTCATCGCCGTACCTATATCGGCTCCATGCCGGGCAAGGTGCTGCAAAGCATGAGCAAGATCGGCGTGAAGAACCCGTTGTTCCTGCTGGATGAAGTGGACAAAATGGGCATGGATTTCCGTGGCGACCCTTCCTCAGCGTTGCTGGAAGTGCTTGATCCGGAGCAGAACCACACGTTTGTCGATCACTATGTCGAAGTCGAATACGATTTGTCCGACGTGATGTTTGTGGCCACCTCCAACTCGCTCAATATTCCGCCGGCGTTGCTGGACCGTATGGAAGTGATCCGGCTGGCGGGCTATACCGAGGACGAGAAGGTCAACATCGCCATGAAGTACCTGCTTCCCAAGCAGTTGAAGACGCATGGCCTGAAAGAGACGGAAATCAGCATCTCCGAAGCCACCGTGCGTGACATCGTGCGCTATTACACCCGTGAAGCCGGCGTTCGTAGCCTGGATCGGGAAATTTCCAAGATCTGCCGCAAGGTGGTCAAGGA
>DAIDAS010000204.1 GCA_027310505.1 bacterium | reverse complement strand
CATGTTCTTCAAGCTGGTTCCCACCACCGACCCCAACGCCACGTTCGGCATGTCTATCGCCGTGTTCGTTCTGGTGGTGTTCTACAGCATCAAGATGAAGGGCTTGGGCGGTTTTATTGGGGAGCTGACCCTGCAGCCATTCGGCAAATTCGGTCTTCCTGCAAACATTTTCCTTGAAGGCGTCAACCTGATCGCCAAGCCGATTTCCCTGGCGCTACGTCTGTTCGGCAACATGTATGCCGGTGAGATGATCTTCATCCTGATTGCCCTGATGGGTGGCGCGTGGGCAGGAGCTTCCGTGGGAAGCGCCACGCTGTTCGGCTCGCAAGTGCTATTGTCGCTTGGTTGGGGAATTTTCCACATCCTGATCATCACGTTGCAGGCGTTCATCTTCATGACCCTGACCATTGTGTATCTGGATATGGCGCATCAGGAACACCACTAATTTTTTGCTTAACTTAATTTTTAACAGGAGATAGTAACAATGGAACATGCACTGCTTTTCATCGCTGGCGCGATCATGATGGGTCTGGGCGCACTGGGCGCTGCCGTCGGTATCGGTATTCTGGGTGGTCGCTTCCTTGAAGGTGCTGCCCGCCAGCCGGAACTGATCCCGATGCTGCGTACTCAGTTCTTCGTGGTCATGGGTCTGGTCGACGCTGTCCCGATGATTGCTGTCGGTATCGCAATGTACGTTCTGTTTGCAGTCGCTGGTTAAGGATTGCCGGCACGTTTAATCATAGAAAGGTATTTGCATGAACATTAATGCAACCCTTCTCGCTCAGGCGATCATGTTCATCCTGTTCGTGTCGTTCTGCATGAAGTTTGTGTGGCCGCCGATCATGAACGCATTGGCAAACCGCCAGAAACAGATTGCTGACGGATTGGCAGCGGCTGACCGTGGCAAGCATGAACTTGAACTTGCTGCCAAGAAGGCATCACAAGAACTGCATGCTGCCAAGGAAAAGGCTTCTGAAATCATCGCGCAGGCCGAAAAGCGTGCCGGTGAAATCGTTGATGAAGCCAAGGGCAATGCCAAGGTTGAGGGTGATCGCATCATTGCGGGTGCCAAGGCTGAAATCGATCAGGAAGTGAACCGTGCCAAAGAAGGCCTGCGCCAACAGGTTGCAGAGCTGGCCGTGGCTGGTGCGGAAAAAATTCTGCGCCGAGAGATCGATGCCAAGGCACATAGCGAAATGCTGACTGCCATTGCGAGCGAGCTGTAAAGATCATGGCTGAAGCGGTCACTATAGCGAGACCCTATGCGGTGGCGGTTTTCCGCCTGGCAAAGGAAAATAAGGCGCTGGCGAAATGGTCGGAAATGCTGGGCTTTGCTTCGGCGGTTGCTGCCGACGCGCAAATGCGCGCCCTCATTGATGATCCCAAGCTGGCATCTACCGATATTGAGCGGACGTTCCTTTCAGTGTGTGGCGATAAGCTGGATGCATCGGGGCAGAACTTGATCAAGCTGCTGGTCGAATACGGCCGTCTGGCTATATTGCCGGAAATCGCCTTGATCTACGAAGAGCAAAAAGCACAGGACGAGGGGACGCTCGATGCCGAGATTACCGCCGCCACCCAGCCCGACGATGCACAAGTCAAGGCTCTGGTCGCGCAGTTGCAGACCAAGTTTGGCAAGAAGGTCGAGGCCACGGTGAAGGTGGATCCGGAAATCATCGGTGGGATCAAAATTGTTGTCGGCGATACAGTCATCGACGCTTCAGTCCGTGGCCGCTTGCAAGAGCTGGCCTATACGCTGAAAGGTTAGGAGAAAGTAATGCAGTTATCCACATCAGAAATCAGTGAACTGATTAAGAGCCGCCTGGAGAATTTCTCCACCAGTGCCGAAGCGCGTACCCAGGGTACCGTGATTTCGGTGACTGACGGCATCGTTCGTATTCACGGCCTGTCCAATGTGATGGCCGGGGAAATGATTGAATTCCCTGGCAACACCTTCGGTCTTGCGCTCAATCTGGAGCGTGACTCTGTTGGCGCCGTGGTGCTTGGCGATTACGAACACATCACCGAAGGTGATACGTGTAAGTGTACCGGCAAGATTCTGGAAGTGCCGGTCGGTTCTGAACTGATTGGCCGCGTAGTGAACGCACTGGGTCAGCCGATCGATGGCAAGGGCCCGATTAATGCCAAGCTGACCGACAAGGTCGAAAAGGTGGCACCTGGCGTGATTGACCGTAAATCGGTTTCCCAGCCCGTGCAGACGGGCCTGAAGTCGATTGACTCCATGGTACCGGTCGGTCGCGGACAGCGCGAACTGATCATTGGCGACCGTCAGACCGGCAAGACTGCCGTTGCCGTTGATGCCATCATCAATCAAAAGGGTCAGAACATGACCTGCATCTACGTTGCGATCGGCCAGAAGGCTTCCACTATCGCCAACGTGGTACGCAAACTGGAAGAGCACGGCGCAATGGAATACACCATTGTCGTGGCCGCCGCCGCTTCCGACTCTGCCGCCCTGCAATTCCTGGCTCCGTATGCCGGTTGTACCATGGGCGAATACTTCCGTGACCGTGGTCAGGATGCGCTGATCGTTTATGACGATCTGACCAAGCAAGCTTGGGCATATCGTCAAATCTCCCTGCTGTTGCGCCGTCCGCCGGGCCGCGAAGCATATCCGGGTGACGTGTTCTACATCCACTCTCGCCTGCTGGAGCGTGCTGCTCGTGTGAACGAAGAGTATGTTGAGAAGTTCACGAACGGTGAAGTCAAGGGCAAGACCGGCTCGCTGACCGCGCTGCCTGTGATTGAAACAGCCGCCGGCGACGTGTCCGCATTCGTGCCGACCAACGTAATTTCCATTACCGACGGCCA
>DAIDAS010000374.1 GCA_027310505.1 bacterium | reverse complement strand
GTGGTGGCTTATGGCTGGGCCATGGTGCCGCAAGTCTACGCGGTGATGATGACCATCATGGCGCTACTGTTCTGGGCCTTCACCTATTCCGACCCCTCGCACAGGGTAGGTAAGGCCGTCACCGTTCGGGAGCAGCTTTCGGCGCTCAGGGATCCGAAAGTGTGGAAATACAGCCAGTACTACTCCATCGTGTTCGGCGGCTATGTGGCGCTGGCGTTGTGGATGACCAAGTACTACGTCAGCGAGTATGGCTTCGATCTCAAGCATGCCGCCTTGCTGGCCGCCGCTTTCAGTATTCCGGGCGGTGTGTTGCGTGCAATCGGCGGGTATTTTTCCGACAAGTTCGGCGCGCATACGGTGACCTGGTGGGTGCTGTGGATTTCGCTGGTGTGCCTGTTCTTCCTGTCCTATCCGCAAACCGAGGTCTCCATCATGACGGTGAAAGGTCCGCAAACCTTCCATATCGGCCTGAATGCGACCATGTTCACCCTCATCATGTTCAGCATGGGCATCGCCTTTGCCATTGGAAAAGCTTCGGTGTTCAAGTACATCTCTGACGACTATCCGCACAATATCGGCGTGATTTCCGGGGTGGTCGGCCTTGCCGGCGGCATGGGCGGATTCCTGATGCCGATCATGTTCGGTGCGCTGGTGGACCTGACCGGCGTACGTTCATCGGCCTTCATGCTGATGTTCGGCATCGTCTGGGTGTCGTTGCTGTGGATGTACTGGACCGAAGTGCGTCCGGTCAAGATAGGCCGCCACAAGCAGCGCATGGCGGCTCAGCCTGTGTCTTCCATCTAAAGGAGATCAAATAATGTCGACCAATATCAAAGACTGGAACGTGGAAGACGATGCGTTCTGGGAGTCCACCGGCAAAAAGATCGCCTACCGCAATCTGTGGATTTCCGTGCCAGCGCTGCTGTGCGGCTTCGCCGTGTGGTTGATGTGGGGCATCATTACGGTGCAGATGCTGAATCTGGGTTTCCCGTTCAGCAAGGACGAGCTCTTTACCCTGACGGCGATCTCCGGTCTGGCGGGAGCGACCATGCGCATCCCGTCCTCTTTCTTCATCCGTCTGGCGGGCGGGCGCAATACCATCTTCCTGACGACCGCCATGCTGCTTAGCCCGGCCATCGGCACCGGCATTGCGCTGCAGCATCCTGAATGGCCGCTGTGGGTGTTTCAACTGATGGCGTTGTGGTCGGGGGTGGGTGGCGGAAACTTTGCCAGCTCGATGTCCAATATCAGCACTTTCTTTCCCAAACGTCTGCAAGGGACGGCCCTTGGCATCAATGCCGGTTTGGGCAACTTCGGCGTGACGACCATGCAGATTCTCATCCCGTTGCTGATGACCGTTAGCGTTTTCGGCGCGCTGGGCGGAGAACCGATGACCCTGGTCAAGAGCAGCGGCTGGATCTTCGGCAAGATTCCTGCCGGTACGCCGACTTTCATCCAGAACGCCGGATTTGCCTGGGTGCTGTCGCTGGTGCCGCTGGCCTTGCTGTGCTGGTTCGGCATGAATAACCTGCTGACGATTTCGCCCAATATCGGCAGTACCATCGTCGCTTTCCTCAAGATTACTTGGCTGTATACCCTGGCCTTCGTGCCGGCCATCGCGGGCCTTTATCTCTACCTGCCGGCGCCTACCGGCCTGGGGTTGCTCAGCATGTGGGTGGTCATGCCGCTCATTATTGTGATGACGTTGCTCATCATGAAACTGGCGGCCTTCGGCGCCATGAAAGAGAACATCACCAAGCAGTTCGCCATCTTCAGCAACAAGCACACCTGGTCCATGACGGTGCTATATCTGCTGACCTTCGGATCTTTCATCGGCTTTTCCATGGCGCTGCCGCTATCGATCAAGGTGATCTTCGGTGACCAGCACATTTACGATCCAGTCCGGCAGGTCTGGACCCATGTCAACAACCCGGCTGCGCCGGCTGCACTCACCTACGCATGGATCGGCCCCTTTGTCGGCGCCCTGATCCGACCGCTGGGCGGGTGGATTTCGGACAAGGTCGGCGGCTCCATCGTCACGCAGGTGATTTCGGCCATCATGGTGGGGGCCTCGGCCTATGCTGGCTACATCATGATGCAGGCCTATCAGTCACAAACGCCGGAAATCTACTTTACCCAGTTCCTGACGGTGTTCGTGATCCTGTTTGCCGCTACCGGCATCGGCAATGGATCCACCTTCCGCACCGTTGGCGTGATTTTTGATCGTACCCAGGCTGGGCCGGTGCTGGGCTGGACATCCGCTGTCGCCGCTTATGGCTCATTCATCGCGCCGGAAGTCATCAATGGACAGATCAAGGCAGGTACGCCGGAACTGGCCATGTACGGCTTCGCGGTATTTTACGCACTGTGCCTGATCCTGAACTGGTGGTTCTACCTGCGCTCCGGCGCCGACATCAAGAACCCGTAAGTCGAATCAACGAATTAATCAAGGAGTCTGCTGCTATGAGTCACTTTCTGGATAGACTGAAGTTCTTCGACAAGGTCAAAGAAACCTTCTCCGGCGAGCACGGCATCGTCACCAACGAAGACCGGCAGTGGGAAGATGCATACCGTCACCGCTGGCAGCACGATAAGGTGGTGCGTTCCACGCATGGCGTGAACTGTACGGGCGGTTGCAGTTGGAAGATTTTCGTCAAGAACGGCCTGGTGTCGTTCGAAATGCAGCAGACCGATTACCCGCGTACCCGCGATGACCTGCCCGATCACGAGCCTCGCGGTTGCCAGCGCGGCGCCTCGTTCTCGTGGTACCTGTACAGCCCGCACCGCATCAAGCATCCGATGATTCGTGGCCGTCTGCTCGACTTGTATCGCGCCGAGCGCAAGGCCGGCAAGGATCCGGTCGAAGCCTGGGCCGCCATTCAGGCCGATGAAGCCAAGCGCAAGCAGTACACCGCCGTGCGCGGCCTGGGTGGATTTGTACGCGCCAGTTGGGAGGAAGTGACAGAGATCATCGCCGCCGCCAACGTGCACACCATCGACAAGTGGGGGCCGGACCGCATTTACGGCTTTTCACCGATTCCGGCCATGTCGATGATTTCCTATGCGGCAGGTTCGCGTTACCTTTCCTTGATCGGCGGGGCCTGTGGTTCGTTCTATGACTGGTACTGCGACCTGCCGGCCGCCAGTCCGCAGACCTGGGGCGAGCAGACCGATGTGCCGGAATCCGCCGACTGGTACAACTCCACTTACATCATCATCACCGGCGCCAACCTGCCGATGACGCGTACCCCGGATGCGCATTTTGCCTCTGAGGTGCGATACAAGGGTGCCAAGATCGTGGCGATGGCACCGGATTACGCCGAGTTCTGCAAGTTTTCCGACCTGTGGATGCCGATCCGCCAGGGCACCGATTCCGCCGCTTTCCTGGCGATGGGGCACGTGGCCCTGAAGGAATTCTACATCGACAGGCAAGACCCATATTTCCAGGAGTACGCCCGCAAATATACCGATCTGCCGATGCAGGTCATGCTGCGCAAGCACGGTGATGGCTATGTGTCGGATCGCTTCCTGCGTGCCTCGGACTTCGACGGCGCGCTGGGCGAAACCAACAATCCGGAGTGGAAGACCATCGTTTATGACGAGAAGAGCCAGGCCTTCGTCGCACCCAACGGCAGTATCGGTTTTCGCTGGGGCGAGGAGGGCAAGTGGAATCTGCTGGAAAAGACCGCGGCCAGCCAGCGGGAAATGCAGGCGGAGCTGAGTTGCATCGCCGCCCGCGACGAGGTGGTTTCGGTCGGCTTTCCGCATTTCAACGAAGGCGAGTCTTCGTTGCTGTTCCGCAATGTGCCGGCACGCAAGGTGAAGCTGGCGAATGGCGAAGAGGTTCTGGTCGCCACCGTGTTCGACATGCAGATCGCCCAATACGGCATCGACCGTGGACTGGGCGGCGGCAACGTGGCCAGTAGCTACGCGGATGCCAATGTCGCCTATACCCCGGCCTGGGCCGAGAA
>DAIDAS010000346.1 GCA_027310505.1 bacterium | reverse complement strand
GCAATGAGGCATATTGCATGGGGCCAAGGCCCAGCCATGGATGAGCCTGGATCTGTTGCCACGCCAATTCCCATAAGTCAGTGCGAAACGAAGAGTCGAAGCGCGCCAGGCTGCTTGCCACCAAACCATCACCGGCATGCCCGAACAGTATCAGAGGCAATATCCACGTGATAAAAACAAAAATAAGACCCCCGTACGTCCAAAACCGTAAATGATCAACCAATACAGGCCTGTAACGATTCCCCAAGGCCAGCCACAGCAGAGTGTGCAGAACCAGATGGCTTGCAACCAAGCTGCGTGAACCCGCAATCAGGGCGAGGGTGAAATACAGTGCCACCAGTCCGGTCCCCAGCGATCTGCTCCACCCTCTTTCCGTAAACCGGTAAAGCGCTGGGGGAAGCAAAAACAGCATGAACGACTGGTAATCGCTAAAAAATCGAATGTTCGAGAACCCCGGGAAGGTGATTCTTCGGATGACCCCTTTTACCGGCGGCTCAACATAGATGAAAGAGTTTAATTGCCAGAACCACCAGACGTACGCCAGGCTGCTCACAAATACGGTTAAAAGAATAAGCTTGTCCAGGGATTGACGGTCTGCGACGGGCCATAGGTACATCATGCTGGCGAGCACCGCCAGCATGAGCAGCCAGGACCACTCCAGCAGTGCAAAGTCAGCATGCGCGGCGACTGTTATAGTGGAAATCAGCCCGATGACAAATACAGTGCTCCATGCATATAGCGTGAATGGGCGTATGAAGGGCAATGGCGCGGCGAAGGTCATGGCCCACCCTAGGCAGATTAATAGCCCGGCGGCTTCCAGAATGCGCTGCCAATCCATCAAGGTGATGGAGTTCCACGCCATAGGGATGCCGGTCAGCGGTAGAAACGGAGCTACCAGCACATAGACTAGTAATAGCCACCAGCATGCCCGGCTGTCTGTAAGGGTATTGGTCAAAGCTGAAGGGTCACTTGCCTTCGACAAACTTCAGAAAAGCCGTTTCCAGGTTGAGCATAGGCTTGACTTCGAGTATCCGATGACCAGCCTGTTCCAGTTGGTGTAGCAGCGGCCAAAGCGCGCTTCTGGCGCATTGGCCCGACCAGCGATCCGTTGTTTCCTGCACCATGCCGGAAACGGGTGTTTTTCCCAGGCTGCGTACGACGAGAATCTCTTCGCTGCCCATCAAGTCGCTGGGATGTGCGATGGTCTTCAACTCCCCTTGGTGAATCAAGCCAAAGCGGTCAGCCAGTCTTTCCACATCGTGCAGTACGTGCGATGTCAGAAAGATCGAGCCGCCTCCCGCTTTGAATTCAGCCAGAATCTCCACGACATCGCGTCTCCCTATCGGATCGAGTCCGGAGAGCGGTTCATCCAGTACCAGCAATCGCGGGCTGGCAACAAGGCCATGAGCCAGTGCGGCCCGCTGCAGCATGCCCTTGGAAAAGCCACGCATCAGTTTGTTGGCCGCCTGGCCAAGGCTGAAGCGTTCCAGCCATTGCAGGCAATGGGCACGTGGGTTTTCTACCTTGACCTGGTTGATGCTCAGGCTCATGGTGAGAAGCTCCAGTGGCGTCAGGTAATCCGGCAGGCTGGGGTTTTCCGGCACGTAGCCCATGCCCCGCCGAGAATTTGGTTGCGATGCATCAATCCCATAAAGACTGATATGGCCCGAGGTGGCAGGTGTGGCGCCGGTGAGCACCTTGATGGTTGTACTTTTCCCGGCCCCGTTGGGGCCGATGAATCCAAAAACCTCACCTTCGGCAACCTCAAACGAGATGTCCTTGACAGCTTCGAACGGGGCACTCTTCCAAGTGCGTGGATATGTCTTGCGAAATTGGTCGACGACAATGGCAGCAGTCATTTTGCTTGCGGAGTCCTGATTTGAGCTTGTCCCTGGCTATCGAGCGTATAGCCTTCACCCATGGGGTCTGTCGGCAGCTGGTTCAGTATATGGTGCGTGACGAGCGCTTCCAGAGTTTCTGGAGGGCGCTGATGGCGCTGCCGGTAACTGTTGATTGCTTCGTCCAGCATGATGAGGTGTTTCACCCGTTCAGCTCGTTGAAGAATCTGACGGCGCAGGGATCCATAGCGGGATTGTGCCGCCAAGGCCTCGAGCATTTTCAATGCCTGGTGCCGATCATGGCCCTTGACCAGCCAGTTGGCGGCAATGCGGTTCAGCGAGAGCCTCTCGTTCTCGCTTGGGGAGTGGCTGGCTGCTACTTTTAACCATTCTGCCCCTCCCGATGGGTCATGGCGGAAATAATACAGGTTAAATGCATAGAAAAAGGGAGGCAACATGTCGAAAGTGCGGGCGTTGCTTGCGCTAAGCAAAATTTCTTGAGCCGCATCCAGCTGCTGATTCCAAGATAATCCGGCGGCTGCCAGATAGTAATTGTCCTCATGATAAGGATTCAGCCAGGCGGCATCGCGTTGTACTTTGGCCTGGATGACGAAGCGGTCTGGCTGAAGATTTTCGGTACTGGCAGTCAGCGCCCGAAAGACTGTGATGTTAGTTGCCAGATAACGATCTCCTCCGGCAAGCAACACTTGCATGAAGCGTGGAAGTGCGACTTGCATTTCACCACTTGCGATTGGACTATTAACTTTCTCAAGACGTGCTGTTGCTGTGGCGAACCCCAGCCAGGTCAGGATGAGAAATACCGCTGTCAGCGCCTCGAAAAAAAATGGCGAATTGCTTTGCATCAATCGAACTCTCTGCGGTTGAACGAAAGTGTCGCAATAGATATCATCAGCACGATGTAACTAACGGCCATCAGGCATGACAATGTGATTGTTCCAGAAGGTAAGGGCACGTTATACATTGACCACACTCGCCAATCCAGGCGAGAGAGGTCAGGTAATAACCAGCGTGCAAGATTGATCGCCGGCCCGTAATGAGCTATCAAGTCCTGGCGCCCATATGCGCCTTGGCTAAAATAATCGACTACGGCCCCCAGGCTTTGGCCTGCAATGGCAAATGCGGCACCTAACACTAATGGCAGGGCAGGCACAGTGGATAGTGTGGCAATGCAGACTGCAAAAGCGGCAACCACCACTGCATTTAGCCAGATTCCAAAGACGGTTGCCCAGTAAGGGGCTCCTAGCGCTCCGCGATGTGCTTGAGCATAAATTTCACCCGATGCAAATACTTCCAGCCAAAGCAACAGGCCCAGCACCAGGCTGGCAATAAATAACAATACGGCGATGCCGGCAAATCGCCCTAGGACATAATGCGCACGAGGGATCGGGTAGGCAAGATACAGAATGGTGGTGCGACGCTCGATTTCCTTGCCGATCAGTTCTTGAATCCATAGAAGCGCCATAAGTGTCAGCGCAAAATGCATGCCCGAAAGCCCGACATCCAGGGCTACGGTTTCCGGCTGGCGTGGCGAAAATAGAGCCGCTAGATAAGCTCCGGCGATCAAAAGAACCCCCAGCAAAAAAACCGCTTGGAAGCTATGTCCTCGTAACCCTGAGCGCCACGAGGAGATAAAAAATTCACGCATTTATTTGAGTCCATAAAAAAGGCGTGCTGCAAGAGCACGCCTTTGAACGACTAGCTGGTGACTTTTTAGGTACCTGCTTCATTC
>DAIDAS010000289.1 GCA_027310505.1 bacterium | reverse complement strand
GCGAGGGATTTCGGCCATGATCTGGCCGCGATGCGTGCAGCCATTACCTCGAACACGCGCATGCTGTTCATCGCCAACCCCAACAACCCGACCGGTACCCTGCTGGATAAGGCCGAACTGCTGGATTTTCTGCGCGACTTGCCTAGGCACGTGTTGGTGGTGCTGGACGAAGCTTATGACGAATACCTGCCGGACGCGCTGAAGGCGGAGAGTATCGATTGGCTGGGCGAGTTCGGCAACCTGATTGTCACGCGGACTTTTTCCAAGGCCTACGGCCTGGCCGGTCAACGTGTTGGGTTCGCGCTGGCGCATCCCAGGGTGGCCGATATTATGAATCGCGTACGGCAGCCGTTCAACGTCAACAGCATGGCGCTGGCTGCTGCCGCGGCTGCACTGCAGGATGCCGATTTCGTGCGCCGCAGCCGCGAGGTGAACGATGCCGGCATGCAGCAGATCACCGATGGCGTGATGCGGCTGGGTCTGGGATATATCCCGTCGTTTGGCAACTTCGTCAGCGTGCGCATCGAGAATGCCGCAACGGTGTACCGCCGTCTGCTGGAAAACGGCGTGATCGTGCGTCCCGTCGCCAACTACGAAATGCCGGACTACTTGCGGGTGAGCATTGGCCTGGCGTCGGAGAATGCCCGCTTCCTGCAGGTGCTGGAGCAGGTGCTCGAGACGTAACCCAAGAGGGTGACAACAAAGGCGCAGCCGCCATGGCCGCGCCTTTTTTATGGGATGACAGAGTCGAGTGTGTAACCGGCGCCGGTGTCCAGGCCCAGTTTTTTGACCAGGACCGGCATCGCGGTGGCCAGGGTTTTTTGTAGCGTCCACGGCGGGTTGACGATGAACAGGCCGCTGCCGTGCATGCCGAAGCCTTCCGGTGAGGGCGTTTGCACGGTGAGCGTCACATGCAGCCAGCTCGGCAGCGCGAGCTTTCTCAGTTTTTCTTCCATCAGGCGCGGCTCGGGCCGTTGCAGCAACGGGTACCACAGGATATAGGTGCCGGTGGCGAAGCGCTGCAGGCTGTCCTTGATCGCGTCGACGACGCGCACGTAATCCTGCTTCTCTTCATACGGCGGGTCGATCAGCACCACTGCGCGCCGTGGCGGTGGAGGCAGGACAGCCTTCAATCCGGCAAAACCATCCTGAGTTTCGATCATGATCTTTCGCCCCGCGCCCTGAAAGGTCTGCTTCAGCAGTTTGCTGTCGGTGGGATGCAGTTCGAACAGGCGCATGCGGTCATCCGCCCGCATTAACGGCTTGGCACAGGAGGGCGAGCCAGGGTACAGAGTCAGTCTGCCTTCCGGGTTGAGGCTTTTGACCAGCGCGACATATTGCTTCAGTTCATCCGGCAGGTCCGGCGCATTCCAGAGTTGGCCGATGCCGCCTTCGAACTCCGCGTTCTGCGTCGCGTAGCCTTGATCCAGCGCATACATGCCGGCGCCGGCGTGGGTGTCGATGTACCAGAACGCTTTATCTTTCTGGGCGAAATACTCGAGCACCTGGGTCAGGACAAAATGTTTGAGCACGTCGGCGTGGTTGCCGGCGTGAAAGGCGTGACGATAACTCAGCATGCTAGCGAATGTTCTCGGCGGAGGTCAGTATGACTTTCCCACTGACGAAATTGACAATGATTTTGCGTTTATCGTCGCCCCATCGGCAGCTCTTGATGCCCAGCACCTCATCGCAGGCAGCGGGCGATCCCAGGATGCTGACGACCTCTTCATAGGTCAGGCCGCTTTTCAGTTTGTCGTAGTTCTCGACGGTGAGCTTGTTGCAGCCCAGCAGCAGGAAAGAAAGCGCAAGTGCGCCGAATGACAGGAATTTCATCATAAATTGACTCCAAAACGCCGTAACAAGGGCAAAAATGCAAAGTAGCAACCGACGGTTGCCGCAGCGGAAAGTGACAGGCTGAGCCAGAAACCGAGGCCGGCCCTGAGCAGGAGCGGCAGCAGCAGGAACAACACGAGCGAAGGCAGCACCAGCCAGAAAATCTGGTAGGAGAGGTCGGCTATCTGCTCCGCCGGAGTGGCGTCCAGATGCAGCCAGACAAAAGCGAGCAGCGAAGTCAGCGGCAACGATGCCACCAGCGCGGCAAACCCTGAATGGCGCCTCGCGATTTCTGAAATGGTCGCGATCAGCAGTGCTGAAATCAGTACCTTGAGTGCAAAATAAAGAATGGCAAAGTTCTAGCGATTAGCAATTGCGCATTATAGGCTCTAATATGTCGACCCATGAAAAGCGAAACGACCCTCTTTGATCTCGATTGCCGCCGCTGTCCGCGATTATCAGCATTTCTGGATGAGGTAAAAATCCAGAATCCTGACTACCACGCGCGGCCGGTACCACCGTTTGGCGATAGCCAGCCGCATTTGCTCATCGTCGGGCTGGCTCCCGGCATGCACGGCGCCAACCGCACTGGCAGGCCCTTTACCGGCGACTATGCCGGCGTGCTGCTGTATGAAACGCTCCACAAGTTCGGCTATGCCAGCGCCCCGACCTCGGTCTCGCGTGACGATGGCCTGGTGCTTACCGGGTGCCGCATCACCAACGCCGTCAAATGTCTGCCGCCGGAAAACAAGCCGGAAGGAAGCGAAATGACCCAGTGCAACGGTTACCTGGCAGCGGAGATCGCGGGGCTTCCCCCTGATGCAGCCATCCTCGCACTGGGCAATGTCGCCCATGCGGCGGTACTGAAAGCGTTGCGACTGAAGGCGGCGGGTTACCGTTTTGGCCATGACGTGCGCCATGCGTTGCCGAATGGCCGGGTGCTGTATGACAGCTATCATTGCAGCCGCTACAATACGCAGACCAGACGCCTCACCGAAGCGATGTTCCATGCGGTGTTCGCGCGCATCCAGCAAGACAGGAAAGGAGACTGAAATGCCTTACGTCAATGTGAAACTGGCCGGCAACATCAGCCGCGAGCAGAAGCAGAAAATCGCCGAGGAAATCACGGCAACGCTGCAGCGCCACGCCCACAAGCCGCCGCAGTATACCTACATCACCTTTGAGGAAGTGGCGCTGGAGGACTGGGCGATCGCCGGACAATTGCTGGACGACGAGTCCTAGCCTTTTTCAGGCCGCGAGCGCGTAGCGGTTGCGGCCGGTCTGTTTTGCCTGATACAGCGCGTCGTCGGCCTCGCTGATGACACGGGCGTAATCCGGATGCCCGCGGTAGATCGAGGCGCCGATGCTGGCTGTGACCCTGATTGTTTTGCCGTCACCGATGTGGAACTGGTGGGAGGCGAAAGCGTCGACGAGTTTCTGTGCAACCTTTTCCACGGCCGTCTGCGTGATGTCGGTCATCACGATCATGAATTCTTCCCCGCCGTGGCGGAACAGAAAATCCCCCGCACGGATATTGCTCTGCATGACTTCGGCGGATTGAACCAGCACTTTGTCCCCGGCTTCGTGGCCATGGTGGTCGTTCACTTCCTTGAAATGGTCCAGGTCGATCATGACGATGGCGAAATGGCTGCCATTGCGAATGCAGTATTGGGTCTCGCGCTGCAGCACCGGATCGAGGAAACGGCGATTATAGAGCTTGGTGAGCGTGTCGCGCCCGCCGTCAAGGCCTGCGTAATGGTCGGCCAGCGACGAAAACAGCCAGCTGATGCGGGTAATGGTCTTGTCGATACGTGAGACGACCGCACTCAAAGCTTCAACCTGGTTATCGCCACGTGCTTGTCGCGCCTCCTCCGTCAGCGCTTCCAGTCGATCCAGCTGGTCTCCGAGCTCGCTCACGTCATGCATGTCCGGGAAGTACAGGCTGGCCTTGTGGGTAATCCACAAGCCGAAATCGGAGTGCCGGGCACTCGGCAATTGTTCCAGCGGAATCTGGTCCTTGTGGTGCAGCGCCGCAAGCAGGCGACGCACCCAGTCGAACATGTCGGCGCGCAGCCGTTCGCACCGTAATGCGAGATCGTGGCCCAGCAGCTGCTGTCGGAGCATCTGCGACTGGCGCTCGTTTTCGATGAGGTCGGTAAAATAACACTCCGTCAGCAGTGCAGCGGTGATATCCATCAGCCGATGCATCTTGTGGAGCGCGAGGGTGATGGGTGTTACGTTTGCCGCGACCAGATGCTCGCCGATGCTCTGCTTGAGCATGCGCATGCCGTGATCCAGCAGATGCGGCGGCAGGTTCATGCGGGCATGCACGTGACCGGCACGCAGCTGCTTGTCGATGAATGCGGGGATTTCATGGTCCTTGCGCGGTTTGAAAGCGTCAATGATCCATTGTGTCATTGAGGCGTGCAGCCGGTCATGAACCAGTTCGTGGTTGAGGTAGTGCTTTCCGTCAGGGTCGTTCAGCATGGCCTCGTAGAATGTGGCTGCAATCTGTTCTGCCAGCGGGGTGATGGTTTGCTGAATGGTGTGCAGCATGTCCGCATCGCAATCGTGGTAAAACGATTGCAGATGCGCCTCGTAAACCTGGCGCAAGGTGCGAAGCTGGGGATGCATGATGGTGCTCCGGATTTCTCTGTCTGATCTCCAAAATATATACTTATCGGCGTTCTACCGATAGATATAATCGTCCTTATATGCAGGCATTCGACCCAAAACCCGTCCTGAAATCCATGCCGTCTCTGCCGGGAGTGTACCGGATGATCAACGCGGCCGATGAAGTGATCTATGTCGGCAAAGCGCGCGATCTCAAGAAGCGCGTTTCGTCCTACTTCCAGAAAAATCTCCCGAGCCCGCGCACTCGCATGATGGTGTCGCAGATCGTGCGCATCGAGACGACGGTGACGCGTTCCGAGGCCGAGGCGCTGTTGCTCGAAAACAACCTCATCAAGTCGCTGATGCCGCGTTACAACGTGCTGTTCCGCGACGACAAGTCCTATCCCTACATCATGCTGTCGGGCGACGAATTCTCGCGTCTGGCTTTCCACCGTGGCACGCAGCAGAAACACAGCCGTTATTACGGGCCTTTCCCCAACGCATTGGCGGTACGCGAGAGCATCCAGCTATTGCAGAAAGTGTTCCGGCTGCGCACCTGCGAAAACTCCGTGTTCAGCAACCGCTCCCGTCCTTGCCTGCAATACCAGATCGAACGCTGCACCGCGCCGTGCGTGGGCTACATCTCCCAGGACGACTACCGGCGCGATGTCGAGCATGCCGCGATGTTTCTGGAAGGCCGCGAGCAGCAGGTGCTGGATGATCTCTCCCATTGCATGATGGAGGCCGCCGGAAAGCAGGAATACGAGCTGGCCGCTGTGTACCGCGACCGTATCCAGAGCCTGCGTCAGGTGCAGGCGCGGCAGTTTGTCAGCGATTTCAAAAGCGGCGATGCGGATGTCGTCGCCTGTGTTTCAGCATCCGGCCTGATGTGCGTGAACCTTGTGATGATCCGCAGTGGACGCCATGTAGGCGACCGCAGTTATTTCCCCAAGAACATCGACGATTGCGACGAGCAGACCGTGCTGCAGGCATTTCTCGAGCAGCACTACATGCAGCAGCCGGTGCCGCCGCTCATCATTACCGGCGTGGCATTGGAGCAGGATGGCCTGGAAGATATCCTGAGCGAGCGTGCCGGCAAGAAGGTGCAGATCAGCGCCTATGCCGGCGGCGACCGCCGCGTCTGGCTGAAAATGGCTGAGACCAACGCCCAGCTCGCGTTGCAGCAGCATCTGGCGCAGAAGGCCACCCAGGAAGGGCGACTGCTGGCGCTGCGAGAGGCGCTGGACCTGCCGGAAACTGCAGAGCGCATCGAATGTTTCGATATCAGCCATACCATGGGTGAGGCGACCGTGGCTTCATGCGTGGTATTCGAT
>DAIDAS010000281.1 GCA_027310505.1 bacterium | reverse complement strand
GCTGGATGAGGTGGTGTTGGACAAGTATCATGAGTACAAGTGAGCTGACCATCCCTGACAGTCTGGCAGCACTGGGACTGCCGGAAGAGACGGAACTGGCCAGGCTGGCCAGCCGTTTCTATTCCGCCACCCCCGCCGGTTCTGCTTTGACAGGAACAGCGGACAATGCGCCGGCCTATTATTTCATGGAGCATGCCCGTCCACCCGCCGGACAGGACATCAGCTCCCCGCAATTGCCTGCCGTCCTGCCACACGCGCCGATCGATGTGCACAGCGTACGCCGCGACTTCCCCATCCTGCAGGAGCGGGTCAACGGTCGGCCGCTGGTATGGCTGGACAACGCGGCGACCACGCACAAGCCGCGCGCCGTGATCGAGCGCCTGAGCCATTTCTACGCGCACGAAAACTCCAACATCCACCGCGCCGCGCACGAACTTGCGGCGCGCGCCACCGATGCCTACGAAGGTGCGCGCGATAAGGTGCGCGGTTTTCTCAATGCCAGCAGCACGGACGAAATCGTATTCGTGCGCGGCGCCACTGAAGCCATCAACCTAGTCGCGCAAAGCTGGGGACGGCAGCATATCCGTGCAGGGGACGAAATTATCGTCAGCCATCTGGAACACCACGCCAATATCGTGCCTTGGAAACATCTGGCCGATGAAATCGGCGCCGTGCTGAAAGTTATTCCGGTGGACGATGACGGGCAGGTGCGGCTAGACGAATACGGCGACCTGCTGGGGCCGAAAACCCGTCTGGTTGCATTCACCCAGGTCTCAAACGCGCTCGGCACCATTACCCCGGTGAGAGAAATGGCCGCTATGGCACATGCTGCCGGGGCGAAGGTGCTGGTGGACGGGGCGCAGGCGGTGTCGCACATGCCGGTGGACGTGCAGGCGCTGGATGCCGACTGGTACGTTTTTTCCGGGCACAAGGTGTTCGGCCCGACCGGGATCGGCGTGCTATACGGCAAGCAGGAACTGCTCGATGCCACCCAGCCCTGGCAGGGTGGCGGCAACATGATCGAGGATGTGACGTTCGAGCACATCCGCTATCAGGGGGCCCCCGCCAAGTTCGAAGCCGGCACCGGCAACATCGCCGATGCCGTGGGGCTGGGCGCCGCTCTCGACTATGTAACCGCCCTGGGCATGCCCAACATTGCCGCCTACGAGCATGGCCTGCTGGAATATGCCACGCGCCAGCTCAGGGAAATCCCCGGCCTGCGCCTGATCGGCACCGCGCCGGACAAGGCCAGCGTGCTGTCATTCGTGCTGGACGGCTACCAGACCGGCGAAGTCGGCCAGGCACTGAACCAGGAGGGCATCGCGGTGCGCACCGGGCACCACTGTGCACAGCCGATCCTGCGTCGGTTCGGGCTGGAGGCGACCGTGCGCCCATCGCTGGCGTTCTACAACACCTGCGCCGAGGTTGACCAGTTGGCGAGCGTGCTACAGCGATTGCGCGCGGCACGTCCACACCGCACCGTGTGACTTGCATCTCTTGGACGGGCATGGCTTGCGTCATGCCCGTCTTTTCGCCCGCATTCAATATTCGTTACTTGGTGGAATACCTAGATATGTTTGCCTGCGAAGTGATCATTCTTTGGTTCGACTCCTCCACGAACTTCAAGGCCTTATCGATGGCTGCACTTGCCCGTGCAGTAGATTTGATCACTTGCTCGATCATTCCATCAAGCAGCTCAGCTTCCACGTTAACCCTCTCCCTCAACTCGGCACCCGGTTTGAAATGAACCGTAGGTCTTGCAGGTACTTGTACTTTCATTCCAGTCTTAGGGTTTCTGCCCAGCCTTGGTGGCCGGACGTTTACCTGGAAGCTGCCAAAGCCTCTGGCTTCAATCCGTCCTCCTGAGGCCAGATGATCGCCCATGGTTTTCAGGATGCTGGTGACGGCAATGTAGACATCCTGTTGGGTGAGCTGCGGGAACTGGGCGGCAATGTGCGAAATGAGCTCAGCCCGGTTCATGACGCCATCTCCTTGCCCACTGGTGTCATATTTTCCCAGGCAGTCATGTCGGCAGGCGGCGGCGCATTGCTGTCGCACTTCTCCAAAATGGCGGAAATCCTCGCTGCCACACGTTTCATGCGCACCTGTCGCATCCTTTCGAGAGCCAGGTGCTGCTCGGGCTCGTACCCGTCATCCAGTTGTTCTGTCCCCATAATTCCTCCTGCTGTCGGCAAGTCTACTCCTGCAAGGTGCTGCGGGGAACTGCAGAGGCTCAGGACACGTAACATGCTTCGACATCCTAGAACCTTCTCTCCGTCGCCAGCAGGTGCCCATGCCTATTGGCAATGGCATCATCCAGCGCATGATGCCGCCTGAAGCCGCCATCGCGGAACATCAACTCGACGTTGGCCCTCATGCACAGGCCCCGGATGCTGCTCGGGAAAATTGATCCATTTCGGCTTCCGCTCCAGGTTGGCGGGCCAGCCGCAGGTGCTGAACAGCACCTGCACGTGAGGTCACTCGTAGACCAGGGAATCGATCCAGAAACGTACCTTGTCCGGCTTGAGATCCGCACCCATAAAGCCTTCGATCCACGCCTTGAGACGCCTGGGGATCTCTGGGAAGGGCACCTTAATCCGCTAAAAAGCAAACCTCATCCTTGGCTGGTCGAAACCTCTTTGGCTGTCGTTGCCATTGCCGCTACATTGCCCTCCACACCCTTAGGCGTTTCATATGGATTTGTAGCACTACCCGTGGGTTTCTTCCTGATCCTGATTGCCATGGTGGCGGTGTATCTCTTGGCTGCGGAGGTGGTGAAACGGTGGTTCTATCTGCAGTTAGCAAAACGAAAGTGCGGAGTGGTGTGATGCCAATGGCTGGCATCTCGCTCGTTACTTCAGGTTTGCTTATCATATGCCTGCAAGAGTCGTGTCATGGTCGGAGTTCGAAAGGTTCAGGCAACCCATGAAAATCCACCAGCTTTCCCCCGCAGAAGCCATAGCGAGCCTTAACAGCTGTTCGCAGGGGTTAAGTCACGCAGAGGCAAAGCGCAGACTTCAGGAATTCGGGCCCAACCAGATGGAAGAGGTCGCGCGCGAGCCGGCATTGCTTCGGCTGGCCAAGGAATGTAGTCGCTTGTTTTCCATCATTCTATGGATTGCTGCGGGTTTGGCTTTTCTAGCCGAGTGGTACGACCCTGGTCAGGGGATGGCCAAGCTCGGGAATGTCATCATTGCAGTAATCCTGATAAGCGGAGTGTTCTCGTTTTGGCAGGAATATCGCGCAGAACAGACTCTTGCGGCCTTGCGCAAGCTCTTGCCGAAACGGGTCGAGGTGGTACGAGAA
>DAIDAS010000265.1 GCA_027310505.1 bacterium | reverse complement strand
ACCATGGTGCTCTCCATGCTGTTCTTCGGCGGTGAAGTGCTGCACAACTTCGCGCTGGCACTGACCATCGGCATCCTGTTCGGCATTTATTCGTCGGTGCTGGTCGCCAGCCCGATCGTGATGTGGCTGGGTATCTCCCGCGAAGACCTGATCAAGGTCGAGAAGAAGGAAGAGGCCGCCGAGGCACTGCCTTAAGGCATCCTTGACAAGTTTCCGTGCTTGCGCGGAAACTTGTCCCATCGCATAACGGCTTTACCCACATCTCTTGGACGATATTCCCTTATCGGCGCTATTCGGTGCGCTAGTCGCACTGCTTGCCACCTCTGCGTTTTTTTCAGCAGCGGAGACCGGCTTGATGGCCGTCAACCGCTATCGCATGCGTCACCTCGCCAACGAGGGCCATCGTGGCGCGCGCCTTGCCAACTCCCTGCTGGCCAAGACCGACAAGCTGCTGGGCGTTATCCTGCTTGGCAGCACATTCTCCATTTCGGCCACAACCACGCTGGCTACCATCATTGCCGTGCGACTGTTCGGCGAAGGTCAGTGGGTGCTGACGTTTTCCACCCTCACCATCGCGTTTTCCATTCTGGTGTTCAGCGAGATTTCTCCCAAGGTGGTGGCTGCGGCTTATCCCGAGCGGGTTGCGTTTGCCGCGAGTTATGTGCTGATTGTCCTGCTCAAGATCACCCAGCCGATCACGTGGTTCGTCAACTTGTTCGTACGGGCGTTTCTGGGCTTGTTGCGTCTCAAACCTAATTTCAGCGAAACCGTGCATGCCGTGACCATGGAAGAGTTGCGTACGATCGTGACCGAAGCCGGCGGCTACATTCCGAAAAAACACCAGAGCATCCTGCTCAACCTGTTCGATCTGGAAAAAATCACGGTGGATGACGTCATGACCGCCCACACCCAGATCGAGGCGGTGGATTTCGACGATTCTCCGGAAACCATCCTGCAGCAGATCGCCACCAGCCATCACACCCGCATGCTGGTCCATCAGGGCCCTTCCGAAGAGGTGATCGGCATTCTGCACATTCGCAAGGTGCTGCATCAGGCACGCCATGGCGAGTTGACGCATGAAATGCTGCGCGAGGTGATGGCTGACCCCTACTATGTGCCTTCAGGCACGCCGCTGTATACGCAATTGCAGCAGTTTCAGGAAAAGCAGCAGCGCCTGGCGCTGGTGGTGGACGAATACGGCGAGGTGAAGGGTTTGCTGTCGCTGGAGGATATCCTGGAAGAAATTGTCGGTGATTTCACGACACAGTCGCCTGCGCGCGGCACCGGCCTCCACCAGCAGGAGGACGGCAGCTGGCTGGTCGATGGCGCCACCCAGTTGCGCGATCTCAATCGCAAACTGGGACTGAACCTGCCGCTGGATGGACCGAAGACGTTGAATGGCCTAGTGCTGGAGCATTTCCAGGACATCCCAGAACCGGGCACCAGCTTCAGGATAGGCAGCCATACCCTGGAAGTGGTGCAGACACATGAACGTATCGTCAAAAGCGTACGCATCTATCCCTGATATTCTTTAATCCCCGACTCTCGTTGGGCTTGAAAATTTCCCGATTAGGCTCACAATAGTCCTGAAGATATGCCCAGAACCCGATCGCAAGAGACCGTATTCGCAGAGCCTGCGGCCACTAGGCAGAAACCGCCGCCAATGTTCAAGGTGTTGCTGCTGAACGACGACTTTACGCCCATGGACTTCGTGGTGCAGGTGTTGCAGCAGTTTTTTTCGAAAAGCCGTGAACAGGCGACGCAAATCATGCTCAAAGTGCATAATGAGGGTGCGGGTCTGTGTGGTATTTACCCTCGTGACATCGCCGAGACCAAGGTCAACCAGGTCGCGATGTTCGCGCGGGAACATCAACATCCGCTGCAATGCGTGATGGAGGAAAATTGAAGTGATAGCCCAAGAACTCGAAGTATCGTTGCATATGGCGTTCATGGATGCGCGACAGAAGCGCCATGAACTGATCACGGTCGAGCATTTGCTGCTGGCCATGATCGACAATCCGACTGCGGCACAGGTGTTACGTGCCTGCGGCGCCAATCTCGAAGGCCTGCGGCGCGAGTTGACGCATTACATCGAAGAACACACACCGACCGTGACCGGTAGCGACGAGGTCGATACCCAACCGACCCTGGGCTTCCAGCGCGTGATCCAGCGCGCGATCC
>DAIDAS010000251.1 GCA_027310505.1 bacterium | reverse complement strand
CAATGATATTGAGGTGGTGGGTGTCGAGCGTCTGGAGCAGGCGCTGGCGAAATTGCGCGAATAAATGCATGCAAGCTACTTGTTTTTTCGGGATGCATTCCCATTTAGCGTATACCCGGATGTAGCCATTCGGAATAAATTCACGTACAGTTCAAATACCGTTAAGAGCTCCATTTAGAGGAGAATGATATGAGCACCAAAGGGCAAACCTTACAAGACCCGTTTCTGAATGCGCTACGCAAGGAGCACGTGCAGGTTTCCATCTATCTCGTCAATGGCATCAAGCTGCAAGGCCAGATTGATTCATTCGATCAGTATGTTGTCCTGTTGAAAAACACCGTGACGCAAATGGTTTACAAGCACGCTATTTCGACCATTGTGCCGGCACGCGCCGTCAGTATGCCGACTTCTGTCTCCGAGGAATAATGCTCGATCGTCCTGACGGTGGAGATGCCGCCGTTCTGGTTAGTCTGGATTTTGGCGAGGCCGGCTATGAAGACAGTCTTGAGGAGTTGCGTCAGCTTGCTCTGACTGCCGGTCTGGACGTGCGGGCGACCGTGGAAGGTCGCAGACCAAAACCCGATGCCACTTATTTTGTCGGCAGCGGTAAGGCGGAAGAAGTCGCCGCTGCATTGCAAGCTTCTGAATCCAGCGTCGTGGTATTCAATCACGATCTTTCCCCTTCGCAACAGCGCAATCTTGAACGCAAGCTCGAATGCCGCGTGGTGGATCGCACCGGCCTGATTCTTGAGATTTTTGCCCAGCGCGCGCAGAGCTTCGAGGGCAAGATGCAGGTGGAGCTGGCACAGCTGCAGCATTTGTCGACCCGGCTGGTGCGTGGCTGGACTCACCTCGAGCGGCAAAAAGGCGGCATCGGCATGCGTGGTGGCCCTGGCGAAACACAGATCGAGCTGGATCGCCGGATGATTCGCGAGCGGGTCAAGAGCCTCAAGGAAAAGCTCGACAAGCTGAAGCGTCAACGCGGCCTCCAGCGTCGTGCACGCAAGCGTTCCCAGGTGATGTCGGTGTCGCTGGTGGGCTATACCAATGCCGGTAAGTCCACGCTGTTCAATCGACTGACACAGTCCGGCGTCTATGCGGCAGACCAGCTGTTTGCGACGCTCGATACGACATCACGCAAGCTCTATATCCCGGAAGGTGGTCCGGTGGTGCTGTCCGATACCGTTGGCTTCATCAAGCATTTGCCGCATGCGCTGGTCGATGCTTTTGGCGCTACGCTGGAAGAGGCCGCTCAGGCCGATTTGCTGCTGCATGTGATTGATGTCTCTAGCGATAGCCGCGACGACCAGATCGAGCAGGTCAACAAGGTGCTGGATGAAATCGGCGCTTCGCAGGTACCGCAGGTGATGGTGCTCAACAAGATCGATAGGGCGGGCTTGGAGGCGGGGTTGGAGCGCGACGAATATGGTAAAATCTACAAGGTTTGGGTTTCTGCCCAGTCTGGCGCCGGCATGGAGCTGGTGCGGCAGGCACTCTCAGAACACCAGCAAAGGCTGAAAGAAGCGGCGCAGTCCTACGACGCTGTCGCTTAAGCAACTAACAACCGGAGTATTCCATGGCATCGAACGACCCTGGCTGGGGCTCGCGCAATAACGACGGGCCGCCCGATCTGGACGAACTCATGCGCCAGTTCAGCCGGCGGCTGAATGGCTTGTTCGGCAAAGGCGGTACGCCTCGCAATCAGCCTGAAGAGCCGGGCGGCAACGCGTTTGCGATTGCGCCAGTACTGGGCTTGGTCGCGCTGATCTGGATGGCAACAGGTTTCTATATTGTCGATCAGGGATCGCGCGGCGTGGTATTGCGCTTCGGCAAACATGTCGAAACCACCATGCCAGGCCCGCGCTGGCATATTCCCTATCCGGTCGAAACCGTGTCTGTGGTGAATATGGAACAGGTGCGTACCCTGGAAGTAGGCTACCGCAGTGCCGGTGATGGCAGCCCGGCGCGCAACAGGGAGTTGCGCGAATCACTGATGCTGACCGATGACGAAAACATCATCGATCTTCAATTCGCCGTGCAGTACAACCTCAAGAGCCCCGAGGATTTCCTGTTCTATAACCGTACGGTGGAAGATGCCGTTCGCGGGACAGCCGAGACTGCCATCCGCGAGATCGTCGGCAGGAGCAAGATGGATTTCGTCCTGTACGAAGGGCGTGAAGAAGTGGCCATTCGTGCAAAGAAGCTGATGCAGGATATTCTCGATCGCTATAAATCGGGTATCAACATCGTCAACGTCACTATGCAGAATGCCCAGCCGCCTGAACAGGTGCAGGCGGCATTCGACGATGCGGTGAAGGCCGGCCAGGATCTGGAACGCCAGAAGAATGAGGGTCAGGCCTACGCCAACGATGTCATTCCGAAGGCGCGTGGTACTGCGGCACGCCTGCTGGAAGAGGCCGCCGGTTACAAGTTGCGCGTAGTGAACGAAGCGCAGGGTAACGCCAGCCGCTTCAGCCAGATTCTTGCCCAGTATGAAAAAGCGCCTGAAGTGACGCGTCAGCGTCTTTACCTGGATGCGCAGGAACAGATACTTTCCAGCGTGAGCAAGGTGGTGGTGGATCAGAAGGGCAGTGGCGGAAACCTGCTGTATTTGCCGCTGGACAAGCTCATGGCCACGACTGCGGCCGGTGCAGCCCCCGCTGCCGCGCCTGCCCCAGCCGCCCCGGCACCAGAAAACACAACGACTGACGTGCAGCGTTCGCGCGATGCATTCCGCAGTCGCGACAGGGAGAGCCGACCATGAGAAATGTCGGAAGCGTATTGGTAGGCCTCATTGTTGGCCTCGTCTTGCTTAGCATGTCGGCCTTTACGGTGGATCAGCGCGAATTCGCCATGGTGTTCCGTCTGGGCGAGATCGTGTCTGTCAAGAAAGAGCCAGGCCTGTATTTCAAGATTCCTCTGGTGGAAAACGTGCGCTATTTCGAGAAGCGCATCGTCACGCTGGACTGGGTCGAGCCGGATCGTTTCATCACCAGCGAGAAAAAGAACGTGCTGGTGGATTCTTTCGTCAAATGGCGCATTGTTGAGCCCGCCAAGTATTACGTGTCGGTCCGGGGCGATGAGAAACAGGCCGAAGCCAGACTTTCCCAGACCGTGAATGATGGCCTGCGCGCTGAGTTCGGAAAACGCACCATTCATGACGTGGTGTCCGGCGAGCGCGAAAAGATCATGGAGATCCTGCGTCAGAAGGCCGATCGCGAGGCGCGCCAGATGGGCATCGAAGTGCTGGATGTGCGCCTGAAGCGGGTTGATTTGCCGGAAGAAGTCAGCGGCTCGGTGTTCCAGCGTATGGAGGCGGAGCGCAAGCGTGTTGCCAACGATCTGCGTTCACAAGGCGCGGGTGCTGCCGAAAAAATCCGGGCCGATGCCGACAAGCAGCG
>DAIDAS010000246.1 GCA_027310505.1 bacterium | reverse complement strand
GCACGATATGGTTTGCATGAGCGGCAGATAATACGAGTAAACGCCCAATCAGGGCAAGAAAGCGTTGGCGCGCCTATGCTTTCTTCACGAATTCCGACTTCAGTTGCATGGCGCCGAAACCATCAATCTTGCAGTCGATATCATGATCGCCCTCGATGATGCGGATATTTTTTACCTTGGTGCCGACTTTGACGACCGATGACGAACCCTTGACCTTCAGGTCCTTGATGACGGTGACTGTGTCGCCGTCGTTCAGCACGTTGCCGTTGGAATCGCGCACAACCCGTGCCTGCTCCACGTTTTCCGCAGCGGCATTTTTATCCCACTCATGTGCGCATTCGGGGCAGATGTATTGGTTGCCGTCTTCGTAAGTGTATTCCGATCCGCATTTCGGACAGGGGGGCAATTGGCTCATGGGGGCTCCAGTCTGTGATGTGTTAAGTTGTTAAGGGTGTTCGATGATATGGTCAGGCAGTCTTGCGCACAAACTCTATGCGGTTGCCTTCGGTTCCGGCAAAGTTCAGCGCCGCATCCTGATCCATGTCGCCGAACAGCGGGTCTTCTTCGCCAGTATGGCTCGATAGCGACTTGAAATCGAACAGGTTGGTGTCTGCCAGGTGTGAGGGCGCGACATTGGTCAGCGCGCGGAAGATCTTCTCCGTGCGCCCCGGGAACTCCTGTTCCCACTCTTGCAGCATGGCCTTGATCTTCTGGCGTTGCAGATTCTCCTGCGAGCCGCACAGGTCACACGGGATGATGGGGAATTCCATACCGCGGGCGTAGGCAGCAATGTCCTTTTCGGCGCAGTAGGCGAGCGGCCGGATTACGATGAATTCGCCCTTGTCGGTCGCCAGCTTGGGTGGCATGGCCTTCAGCTTGGCACCGAAGAACATGTTGAGGAACAGTGTCTGCACGATATCGTCGCGGTGGTGACCCAGTGCTATTTTGTTCGCGCCCAGTTCCTGCGCAGTACGGTAAATAATGCCCCGGCGCAGGCGAGAGCATAGCGAGCAGGTGGTTTGGCCTTCCGGTACTTTTTCCTTGACGATCGAGTAGGTGTCGGCCTCGACGATGCGGTAATCTACCCCCAGCTTTTCCAGGTATTCCGGCAGGATATGCTCGGGGAAGCCCGGCTGTTTCTGGTCGAGGTTCATCGCGATCAGCTTGAAATTGACCGGTGCGCGTTCCTGCAGGGCCAGTAGCAGCATCAGCAGGGCGTGCGAATCCTTGCCGCCGCTCATGCAGACCAGGATGGTGTCACCGTCCTCGATCATGTTGTAATCGCCAATGGCCTTACCGGTGGCGCTGATGAGCTTGTTGCGGAGTTTGAGGAAATTGCCGGAAACGTTTTCGGGGTAGTGTTGCATTACAGTGTTCTACAGGTTGAGTGAGCGGCCGCCATCCACTGCGATGACCTGGCCAGTGATAAAAGGGGCGTCCTGGATCAGGAAGCGCACTGCCTTGGCGATATCTTCGGGTTCGCCGACGCGCTTCAGCAGGGTTTGCGAGATGACTCGCTGGCGGTATACCTCGTCGAACTGCGGGTTGTTTTCCGGCCACAACACCGGGCCTGGGGCGACTGCGTTGACGCGCACATCTGGCCACAGTTCATGGGCCAGCGAGCGAGTCAGCGTAGCCAGCCCGGCCTTGGCCACGCTGTAGACC
>DAIDAS010000225.1 GCA_027310505.1 bacterium | reverse complement strand
GTTGGTGAAACCTTATAATAAGCGGCATCAGATTGTAACGGATTCCAGCCACTCATGGCCGACAAGCCTTATCCACCCCAACCGGTACTCTCCGTCAGTGACCTCAACCGCATGGCGCGCGAAGTGCTTGAACGCAGCTTTCCGCTGTTCTGGGTCTCCGGGGAGATTTCCAACCTGACCCGGGCGGCGTCCGGCCACTGGTACTTCTCGCTCAAGGACGAGCGCGCCCAGGTGCGCTGCGTCATGTTCAAGAGCCGCAACGCCTATCTCGACTGGGTTCCTCGCGAGGGCGACCATGTCGAGGCGAGAGCGCTGGTCACGCTTTACGAAGCGCGCGGCGACTTCCAGCTGACCATCGAGGCGTTGCAGAAAGCCGGTCTGGGTGCGCTTTTCGAGGCTTTCGAACGTCTCAAGAAACGGCTGGATCAGGAAGGGCTGTTCGACCCCACACGCAAGCGACCGCTACCTGCACTCCCCCGCCGGATCGGCATCGTCACGTCGCCGGATGCTGCTGCCCTGCGCGACGTGCTGACCACGCTCAGGCGCCGCATGCCATCCATCCCCGTGATCATTTACCCCACACCGGTCCAGGGACGCGGCGCGGCAGAAAAAATCGCCGCTGCCATCCGCATCGCCGGGGACCGCGCCGAATGCGACGTGCTGATCGTTTGCCGTGGCGGCGGCAGCATGGAAGACCTGTGGCAGTTCAATGAGGAGATCGTGGCACGGGCTATTGCTGCAAGCCTAATCCCTGTCGTCAGCGGCGTCGGGCATGAAACCGACTTCACCATTGCCGATTTCGCCGCCGACCTGCGTGCACCGACCCCAACCGCCGCCGCCGAAATGGTCGCACCCGAGCGCGCGGCACTGATGCACCGGCTAGCGCAATGGCAACTGCAACTGCGGCGCAGAATCGACAACCTGCTGAACCAGCGCACGCAGCAGCTCGATTACCTCTCTCGCCGCCTGCTCTCGCCGTTGCAACAGGTAGCGCAGCGCAAAGGACAGATCGACCAGCTCGCGCTGCGCCTGAAGATGGGCATGACGAGACAGCTCTCCCAGCGTCAGCAGCAAGTCGCCCAACTGGAACAGAACCTGCTCCACCTGAACCCACGCGCGGTGCTGGAACGAGGCTACGCTTTCGTGCAAACCGAAAGCGGCAAGATCGTGCGCGACAGCGCAGCATTGCATCCGGATCAAAACCTGCAACTCAGTTTTGCCAGGGGGCAGGCGCAGGCCAGGGTGACTGCCGTCAAACCTTAGAAGCCGACTCCGTAATTGTCGCCTCGAACTCATCGATTGGCACCGGTTTGCCGAAGAGATACCCCTGGTAGGCCGGACAACCACATCGCTCGAGGAAGCTCCGTTGCTCCTCGGTCTCGACCCCTTCCGCGATGACATCCAGCTTGAGATTCTTGGCCATGGCAACGATGGTCTGGACGATCACGGCATCGTCCGGATCCTTGGTGATATCACGCACGAATGACTGGTCGATCTTGAGCTGATCGAGCGGCAGTTTTTTCAGGTAAGTAAGCGAGGAATGCCCCGTGCCGAAATCATCCATGGAAAAGATGACGCCGATAACCTTGAGTTTTTGCATCTTGGCAATGGTATCTTCGACGTTCTCAAGCACCAGGCTCTCCGTCAACTCAATTTTCAGCCGGTTCGGATTGATGCCAGACATCAGCAAAGCCTCGCTGACTTCGTCCACGAACGTCCCCTGCCGGAACTGGCGCGCACTGACGTTGACCGCCAGCTGCAGGCCGCTGATTCGCAAATCGGATTCCCACCGCTTGAGCTGGCGACAGGCCGCCTCCAGCACCCATTGACCGAGGGGGCCGATCAGGCCTGTCTCCTCGGCCAGCGGGATGAATTGCGCCGGTCCGACCAGCCCGCGCGTCGGATGCTGCCACCGCAACAGCACCTCGGCACCAATCACGCGTCCGGAAACATTGACCTGCGGCTGGAAATACAGCTTGAATTCATCTTCCAGAAGCGCACGGCGCATATCCGCCTCCAGCGCCAGCCGCTCCTCGAGCACTGCCTGCATGCCCGGGTCAAAGAAACATATGGTATTGCGCCCGGATTGCTTGGCCTGATACATGGCCGTATCGGAGCGCTTCAACAGCTCATCCACACTCATGTCGTGATCCTGGAACAGGCTGATCCCGATACTGGGGGTGGCATAATGCAAACGCCCGTCCAGACTGAATGCCGGGGCGAATATCTGCAGCACCTTCTGCCCAACTACCTCGACCTGCTGCACCGCCTGTTCCTTCACGTCGCTCAGGGAATCGAGCATGACGACAAACTCGTCGCCCCCCAGGCGGGCTACAGTATCATCGAGCCGCACACATCCCTGCAGGCGGCGCGCCACTTCGACCAGCAACAGATCCCCGATATCATGGCCGCGCGTATCGTTGATGACCTTGAAATTATCGAGATCGATGAACAGAATCGCGCCGTAACAATTGGTTCGCGCGCTGGCAGCCAACGCCTGCTGCAGGCGATCGTACAGTAGCCGCCGGTTGGGCAGGCCGGTCAACGGGTCATAGAACGCCAGTTGGTGGATTTGTTCTTCAGCTGCCTTGTACTGGGTAATATCGGAGAATGAAGCGACATAATTGACCAGTTGGCCGTCATCTCCCACCACCCCGGTAATCGTCATCCACTCGGGGAACACCTCCCCTGATTTGCGGCGGTTCCAGATTTCCCCCTGCCAGTAGCGATCGCGCTTCAGCGCGGTCCACATCGACTCGTAAAACTGCGCATCGTGCCTGCCGGAATTGAGGACGGCGGGTGTCTTACCGACCACCTCTTGATCGGTATAACCCGTGATCCTGTTGAATGCCCTGTTGACGCGCAGAATCACGTTGTCCGCATCCGTCACCATGATGCCTTCCTGCGTCTCGAAAGCCGTGGCTGCGATACGCAGCTCCTGCTCGGCCAGCTTTCTCGCGGTAATGTCCCTGGTGAGCCCGAGCAGAGCAGTGATACTGCCCTGGGGGTCGCGCATTGGCACGGCATGCGTCTCCAGCCAGCGGTGTCCACCCTTGAGGCCATTGATCTCAAATTCGAGCGAACCGGTTTCACCCTTGAAGACGCGTTTGGAGAGATCGGCAAAGGCCATTCGATATGCGGGAGCGATGATTTTCAGCACCGGATGCCCAGACACCTGCTCGAAGGAATCCGCCTCGATCATGTTCAATCCGGCCCGGTTCATCTGCAGCAACGATCCGTCTGCCGCCAGCATCTTGACGCACTCGGGCTCCGTCTCGATGATGGTGCGCAACAACACCTCGTTCTTTTCCAGTTCCGCTCGCAGCGCGTATTCCTGGGTGACATCGCGGAACACCAGGACCACGCCGACCACTTCTCCGTCATAACTGCGTATCGGCGCCGCAGAATCGGCAATATGGAACTCACGGCCGTCGCGCCCGATCAGCAAGGTGTGGTTCGCCAGCCCGAAGATCACGCCGGTCGAAAGCACCCGATGCACCGGATTCACAGCGATATTGCGAGTCTGGGCCTGGACAATATTGAACACCTCGGTGAGCGGCCGACCCGCAGCTTCATCCTGGTTCCAGCCTGTCAGTTCCTGGGCGATGCCGTTCATGCGTGTCACGCGGCCATCGGCGTCGGTGGTAATGACTGCATCGCCAATGGAGTACAACGTCATCTCAAGGTTATCGTGGCTTGCTTCAAGCTGCGCCACCGTCGTGGCCAGTTGCGCACGCATCTTGTTCCAGGCGATGCAAAGCTCGGCCAGCTCCCCCGTGCCGGTTACCTGCACGTCTTCGACCGGCTCACCGGCGCCGAAGCGATGAACGGCCTCCGTCAGTATCTTCAATGGGAGCAGAAGCCTCAGCCGCAACACCCACAGCAAGACCAGCGTCAAACCCAGAGTGATGCTCCAGATGAGCAGGTGCTGCCGCAACGGTTCGCTGTTGATGGCCCGATGCTGCAAGAAAGCGGTCAGGATGACCGAAACGGTATAGATGCCAATGATCGTCAGCGGCAGCCAGAGCCAGATGCGAAAGGTGCGAACCGTTTTCATCGACGCGCCAGGGGCAACCGACTGAAACGCCATATCACTTGCCCGGGCCACACAGCCAGCAACAGCGCGAATCCGATCAGCAACAGGTGCCTGAATGATGGGGGCATGCACGAATCCATACTTAAGGTGAGTAAGCGCACGATATTGCCTGGCGACGCGACACAATTCACCGACATCCGCTAACATATCAGAATAATCACAAAATTTGTGAGGGCGACTGCCTGAACCATGCAGCATTTTCTAAAATTCCTCGGCCACCCCGGCATTCGGATCGCACTCGCCTATGCCCTGTTCGCGAGTCTCTGGATCCAGTTTTCCGATGCCGGCCTGCGGACGATGGTCAGCGATCCAGATGACCTTTCCTACTGGCAATCCGTCAAGGGTGAGGCGTTCATCCTGCTGACTACGGCGCTGATGTTCTTTCTGGCCTCACGCTGGCACAGGCAGCAAGCGCAGGAAAAGGTCATGTTGACCGAGCGCTACGTTTATCTGTCGAAACACGCCAACGACATCATTCTTCTCGCTGATGACCAAGGGCATATCATCGAGGCCAATGACCGCGCCTGCGAGGCCTATGGATACACGCTTGAAGAGTTACTGAAGAAGACCTCCCGCGACCTGCGCGCCCCAGGCCACAAGGAATCCTGGCACAAGGATTTCGAATATCCGGCGAACAGCAACGGCACCATTTTCGAAACCGTTCAGCAGTGTTCTGATGGTCGCACCTTCCCGGCCGAAGTCAGTTCGCGCACATTCAAGGTGGATGGCCGCATCTACCGGCAGGCAATTATTCGCGACATCAGCGACCGCAAGATGGCCGAAGCCAGGCTGCAACGCATGACACATCTCTACGCGGCGCTCTCCGAATGCAACCATGCCATCGTAAGCACCCAGAGCGAAGAAGAGTTGTTTCCGTTGATCTGCCGCATTGCCGTCTCGAACGGAAATCTCAAGATGGCATGGATCGGGCTGGTCGAGCCGGACACGCAACGGCTAAGCGTTGCTGCCGCCTACGGTGACGGCACGGAGTACCTGGACGACATCCAGATTTCCATCGACGCGAAAAGTCCGCTGGGGCATGGCCCGACCGGCACCGCGATCCGTGAAAAAACCCCTTTCTGGTGCCAGGATTTCCAGAACGACCCGGCCACCGCCCCTTGGCATGAGCGCGGCCAGCGCCACGGCTGGAAAGCATCCGCGGCGTTGCCGATCTATCGTCACGACGAGGCTGTTGGCGCGCTGACGCTCTATGCAGGCGAAGCCAACAGTTTCGACAGTGCCGAACGCAACTTGCTGATAGAAATGGCGCTCGGCATCAGCCACGCCCTAGAACGTTTCGAGGCCACCCGTCAGCGCCAACGGCTTCAGCAGCAAATCGCCGAGACCAAGCTCAACATGGAAACCATCCTTTCCAGCGTTGACCAGGTCATCTGGTCGGTGGACGCGAAAACCCATCAGGTGCTATATCTGAACTCGGCCGTAGAGAATGTCTTTGGACGCACTGCAGAAGAATTCCTGAGGGAGCCGATGCTTTGGCTCGATGTCGTCCATGGCGAGGACCGCCCCATTGCGACCGAGATGGATCGCCGCCTGCACACCGAAGGTTACGCCGAAGCCGAATTTCGCATTGTGCGTCCTGACGGCAAAATACGCTGGATTTTCGATCGCGCCCACCTATCCAGGGATGTCCAGGGCTCGCCGCGGCGCCTGGACG
>DAIDAS010000187.1 GCA_027310505.1 bacterium | reverse complement strand
AGGCGGCAACCTCACGCCCCGGGAACCGGCTGCACTCGATGTCGGCACAGTCATCGAGGTGAACGACCTCTATTACAACACGCCCGCACGGCGCAAATTCCTCAAAACCGAAAGGACGGAATACGGCCACTGCGAAGAGGCATTCAAGCGCATCGCCCTGAGTCGCCCGCAGGCAGGTTTCCTGCTGCAGCACAATGGCCGGGCGCAGTGGCGGATGTCGGCAGGCGAGCCGCAAAAACGCTTTGCCGAAGTGCTGGGCGATGAATTCGCCGAGCACGCCCTGTTGCTGGATGAGTCTGCTGCCGGACTGCGCCTGTGGGGCATGGCCGCCAAGCCAGCTTACTCCAAGCTGTCGCGCGATGCGCAGTATTTCTACGTTAATGGTCGCTTCATTCGCGACAAGCTGGTCGCCCATGCCATTCGGCAGGCCTACCAGGATGTGCTGCACCACGAGCGTCATCCCGCTTTCGTGCTGTTTTTCGAGCTTGACCCGGCGCTGGTGGATGTCAACGTACACCCGACCAAGACCGAAGTGCGGTTCCGGGATAGCCAGGCCGTGCACCGTTTCATATTCCATGCGCTGCACAAGGCGCTCGCCACGCCGGTTGGGGTTTCGGTGCCTGTGGTCGATTCGGCACCACAAACCCATGCATACCAGCCTTCCTTTGCGCCGTATCAGCCGCAAATTCCGCTACGCGTCAGCGAAGGGCTGGGGTTTTATCAGAACCTGTTTGGCGATCAGACTGCGCCCTCGGCAGCGATGCCTGCAGAAACGCCTGTCGACCAGCCGCAGGAGTACCCGCTCGGCTTCGCGATCGCCCAACTGCATGGCGTCTATGTGCTGGCGCAAAACCAGCAGGGCCTGGTGGTGGTCGATATGCACGCCGCCCATGAGCGCATCATGTACGAGAAGCTCAAGAACGCGCTGGACAGCCAGAGTATTGCGACCCAGCCTTTACTGATCCCGGTCAGTTTCCATGCCGACCGCCTGGAAGTGGCCACGGCCGAAGAAGAGGGCGCCGTCTTGCGCGACCTGGGCTTTGAAATCGCCGTGCTTTCGCCAACCACGCTGGCGGTCCGTGCCGTGCCGCTGATGCTGAAGGATTCCGATGCTGTCGCCCTAGCGCGAGCGGTGCTTGCCGATATCCGCGAGTTTGGCGGCAGTCGCGCCCTGACCGAGCGGCGCAACGAAATGCTCGCTACCATGGCCTGCCATGCCGCCGTGCGCGCGAACCGCAGCCTGACGATCACCGAGATGAATGCGCTGTTGCGTGACATGGAAGCCACCGAACGTTCAGATCAGTGCAATCATGGCCGACCGACCTGGTTCCAGGTCAGCATGGCCGACCTGGACAAGATGTTCATGCGAGGCCAATGAGTTTTTTCGCTAATATGTCCGATTTGCGTTTTTATCGATAAAAGCAGATCAATGAAAACCAGTTACCGCATGACGCGCGAATCCTTGGGGCTGCTTCTTTGGCCGGGACGCCATATGCCGCTGCTGGCTACGCAACGGGCAGAAATGATCCTTAACCGGGTACGGTTCATTGCCCTGTTTTTTGCAGTACTCACGAGCATATGGGTCGCTGTCGATGTGCTGCTGCTGCCTTGGCCGGTTTGGGGACAGCTGGCGCTAGGGCGTCTGATTTCGAGTCTGGCCTTTTTGCTGCTCGGCTACGCATTCCGCCACTCGAATCGTATCCGAGATGCCTATGTTGCGTTAATCGCCCTGTTTGCCATTCCCACTGCCTTTTATATCTTTTCTTACGCTTTGTTGGATTCGCTGCAGCTGGATACCCTGTCATCCGTGCTCTCGGCGATTTATGCCTTCCTGCCGTTCATTATCCTTGCAGGGCTGGGTATCTTTCCCCTCACCGCACTGGAAGGGGTTGTATTTTCGATGCCAGTGCTGCTTGCAGAAACGGTGGCGGGCACCCTTGGTTACAACATGCTCAACCTTGGGCAGGCAATCGGCACGGCCTGGCTCTCCCTGATGCTGGCCGTGGTGGCGACGCTGTGCGGCATGAGCCAGCTTGAATTCATCATCCAGCTGGTACGCCAGGCCATTCGCGACAAATTGACCGGCAGCTTTACCCGCGCCAGCGGCGAGGAGTTGCTCGATCTCCAGTACATCGCCACTTCGCGTAGCGGAACCCCGCTGTCGATTGCTTTCATCGATCTCGACGATTTCAAGCAGATCAACGATGCCTACGGCCACGAGGCTGGTGATCTGGCATTGGAGGCCGCCAGCGAGGGTTTGCGCGCCTCCATTCGTTCCGGCGATATGCTGGTGCGCTGGGGCGGTGAAGAGTTTGTCGTGATTCTGCCTGGAGCTACCAGCGACGAAGCGTGGCAGGTCATGGAAAGGGTGCGTGCCAACGGCCTCGGCAAAAGGCCGGACGGAAGCCTACTGACTGCCAGTATCGGCATTGCCGAGCGGATTCAGGACCATGCCGAGGAATGCCGCCAGTTGGTTGAGATTGCGGATCAGCGCATGTATCAGGCCAAGATGCAGGGCAAGGATCGGATGGTGTTCCATTAAGTCCCACCTTTCTACCACCCGCATTGCCTTTGCCAGTTTCATCGGCACCGCCATCGAGTTCTACGATTTTTACATCTATGGCATGGCCGCAGCACTGGTCATCGGCCCGATATTTTTCCCGCAAAGCGACCAGGCCGCGCAGTCGTTGAACGCGTTTCTTACCTTTGGCCTGGCCTTTCTTGCTCGCCCAATAGGGGCGGCGCTATTCGGCCATTTCGGGGATGTTGTCGGGCGCAAAACCACGCTGGTCGCTTCACTGCTGGTGATGGGCGTTTCCACGACGCTGATCGGATTGTTGCCGGGTTATGCCGTGCTCGGGACGTGGGCGCCGGCATTGCTGTGCCTGCTGCGCTTCGGCCAGGGCATCGGCCTCGGTGGCGAGTGGGGCGGGGCGGCGCTTCTGGCGACCGAGAACGCCCCGGAGGGCAAGCGCGGCTGGTTCGGCATGTTCCCGCAGCTTGGGCCGCCGATGGGATTCCTATTCGCCACGGCAAGTTTCCTGCTGCTCGCGTATGGCCTCAGTGAGGAGCAATTCCGCGCATGGGGTTGGCGTATCCCTTTCCTGGGCAGTTCCATACTGGTCATAGTCGGCCTGTATGTCCGCCTCAAGCTGGCAGAAACGCCCGTGTTTGCCAAGGCACTGCAACGGAACGAACAGAGCCGCCTGCCGTTGGCGGAACTGCTGAGGCACCACGCCGCGCCCATGCTGCTGGGTGCCCTGGCGATGGTGGTGTGCTATGCGCTGTTCTACATCTCTACGGTGTTTTCGCTGAGCTACGGTACCACTACGCTGGGTATTCCGCGCCAGGAATTCCTCGGCATGCTGTGCGTGGCAGTGCTGTTCATGGCCGTAGCCACGCCGCTTTCGGCCTGGGCTGCCGATCGCCTCGGCAGGCGGCCGGTGCTGGTGGGCGCAGGCAGTGCTGCGCTCCTTTCCGGCTTTGCGCTGGCTCCCATGCTGGACAGCGCCGACCTGCTGCAGATTACCGCATTTCTGTCGCTGCAACTGTTCCTGATGGGTGCCACCTTTGCTCCGATGGGCGCCTTGCTGCCCGAGTTATTCCCAACCCGGGTGCGTTATACCGGCGCTGGCGCGGCCTACAACCTGGGCGGTATCCTGGGGGCTTCATTTGCACCCTATATCGCACAGAAGCTGGTTGCCCATGGCGGACTGGCCTGGGTCGGCGGCTATGTCTCGGTGGCTGCGGCTATCAGCCTGCTTGCAGTGCTGGCGATGCACGAAACGCGTCATCGGAGTTTTTGATGTCAATGCTGCCGCCTGCAATCTTTCTCATGGGACCGACCGCCAGTGGCAAGACCGGGCTGGCAGTCGAGCTTGCGCAGCGCTTGCCGGTGGAGCTGATCAGCGTCGATTCGGCACTGGTCTACCGTGGCATGGATATTGGTACCGCTAAGCCCGATGCGGCAACCCTGGCGCATGCGCCGCACTTCCTGATCGATATTATCGAGCCGACCCAGTCTTATTCGGCGGCCCAGTTCCGCAATGATGCATTGCGGTTGATGGGTGAAATTGCCGCGAGGGGCAACGTGCCGCTTCTCGTTGGTGGAACAATGTTGTATTACAATGCATTACAGCATGGTCTGAATAATTTACCTGAAGCAAATCCGGTGGTGCGGGCGGAGATTGATGCCCGTGCCGAACGCGCAGGCTGGCCCGCGTTGCATGCAGAGCTTGCGCAGGTCGACCCGGTGACCGCTTTGCGGTTGAAGCCCAATGATGCGCAACGCATCGAGCGCGCGCTTGAGGTCTATCACATCACCGGCAAACCCATGTCGATGCTGCTGGAGAAGGACGAGCGAACCGGCCTTCCATATCGTCTGCTCAAGCTGGCCCTGCTGCCCTCGGATAGAGCCGTGCTGCATCGGCGCATCGCCGACCGTTTCGACGATATGCTGACAGCAGGATTGCTGGAGGAAGTCACTCGCTTGAGGCACGAATATCCTGCGTTGAACCTGAATCTGCCTTCCATGCGTTGCGTGGGTTACCGGCAGGCTTGGCAATACCAGGACGGCGAATTCGACCTTGCAACGCTGAGGGAAAAGGGAATTGCTGCTACGCGGCAATTGGCCAAGCGCCAGATGACCTGGCTACGCGGTATGGATGACGTGGAGGAACTGGATTGCCTGGAAACCGGGCTGGCCGACAAGCTGGAAAAACGGATCAAGGCGTTTATCGGCTAGGTTTTTCTACGATCCGGGCGTTCCGGCATCGTCCCTATTGCGGGACTGTATCAGTAACGACCATAGCCACAAGATTGCCTTGAACGTATTGACCACAGGCACCAGGCTCCACAGCATGTTGCCCATGATCTGACGGCACAGCATGGACTTGAAGCAGACCGTTTTATGGATGGTCGAAAGCGAACATAGTCCCAGTGATGCGAAGTACAGGATCACCCATTCAATGGGCATGCCGATCTCCTCAGCCCGTTAAAGCTTGTCGATGCGCTGTGCCGCTTCTACGCATTCATCCAGCGAAGCCACCAGCGCAATCCGGATAAACCCGGCACCCGGATTGACCCCATGCGCCTCACGCGCCAGGAAGCTGCCGGGCAGCACGGTGACGTTGCAGTCGCGGTACAGGCGCTGTGCAAGCTCGGTATCGCTACCGGTGGATTTTGCCCACAGGTAGAAGGCGGCGTCTGGCAAGTCGACTTCCAGCGTGTTTTTCAACATTGGCGTGACCGTGCGGAATTTCTCGACGTACAGGCGGCGGTTTTCCTGCACGTGCGATTCGTCATTCCACGCAGCGGCGCTGGCGGCCTGCACCGCGGGGTTCATGGCGCATCCGTGATAAGTGCGGTAGAGCAGGAATTTTTCCAGGATTTTCTCGTCACCCGCGACAAAGCCCGAGCGCATGCCCGGCACGTTGGAGCGCTTTGACAGGCTGCTGAACATGACCACGCGCTCGAAGCTGCGGCCCAGTTGATGCGCGGCCTGCAATGCGCCCATAGGAGGGTACGCTTCGTCGAAATAAATCTCGGAATAGCATTCGTCCGAGGCGATCACGAAGCCGTATTGATCTGACAGCGCAAAGATTTCGCGCCAGTCGTCCAACCCCATGACCTTGCCGGTGGGGTTGCCGGGGGAGCAGACATAGACCAGCTGCGTGCGGTTCCACACTGATTCTGGTACCGAAGCAAAATCCATGCGGAAGTCGTTCTCGGGCAACGTGTTGAGATAGTAAGGCTCGGCCCCTGCCAGCAGTGCTGCACCTTCATAAATCTGGTAGAAAGGGTTGGGGCTGATGACTACCGGATTGGGGCGGCTGGTATCGATCACGGCCTGTGCAAAGGCAAACAGGGCTTCGCGGCTGCCATTGACTGGAATGATCGCTTTATCGACATCCGGCATCGGGATGCCGTAACGGCGGGCCATCCAGCTGCCAATGGCGAGACGAAGCTCGTGGCTGCCCAAAGTCGTGGGATAATTGGCCAGCCCGGCCAGATTTTGCGTCAGCGCGGTCTTGATGAATTCCGGCGTGGCGTGCTTGGGTTCGCCGATGGACAGATTGACCGGCTTGTAAGCCTGATTGGGCGTAATGCCGGCAAACAGGTCACGCAGCTTCTGGAACGGATAGGGGTGTAGTGCATTCAGGTTCGGGTTCATGGGAGCATTATAAGAGTTGAGGCTACTGACGACAAAACATCCTGCGCTGGCAACCTTCGGGTTGCTGTTCGGCGCCACCGCCTGGGGCATCATCTGGTACCCGTACCGATTGCTCGATCAGGCCGGGATCTCTGGCGTTACCGCCAGCCTGGCCACCTATGCCGTTGCGGTGGTGTTGGGCGGACTGCTTTTCCGGCAAGGCTGGCGCAAGGTTTTTGTACATCCTGCGACCATGCTGCCGTTGGCTTTGGCGGCTGGCTGGACCAACCTGAGTTACGTACTGGCGGTGATCGACGGCGAGGTCATGCGGGTGTTACTGCTATTCTATCTTTCGCCCTTGTGGACTTTGCTGCTGGCAAGGCTGCTGCTGGATGAGCCTACCAGCCGGCGGGGAGTATTCGTAATCGCACTCTCCCTGACCGGGGCTTTCGTGATGCTGTGGCGGCCAGAACACGGTCTGCCGCTGCCGCAGAATGCTGCCGAATGGCTGGGGTTTTCCTCTGGCGTATGTTTTGCGCTGACCAACGTGCTCACGCGCCGCGCCACGCATCTCTCGCTGGAAGCCAAATCGTTTGCCATCTGGGCGGGGGTGGCTGTACTGGCGTTGCTATTGCTGCCTTTCGTCAGCACGGCTATACCGGAACCGCCCAGGATCAATTCATCCCATTGGCTGCTGATGCTGGGCCTTGGCATCATCATCATGGTGACCACGCTGCTGGTCCAGTACGGCGTCACGCATACACGGGTGACGCGAGCTTCGGTGATTTTCCTGTTCGAACTGGTGGTCGCTTCGATTTCATCCTATCTGCTTGCAGGGGAGGTGCTGACTGCACATGAGTGGATCGGCGGGACGATGATCGTTGCAGCCACGCTTTTTGCTCCCCACGGCGAGGATTAGCCTCGACTTCAAAGGGTGTGCAGGCCTTTAAACGCCAGCCCGTGCGCCCTCGGCCGTAAGACGTATTTTCAGTGACAAGTCATTGCGCGAGTCGGCGTTGCGCAGGGCGTTCTCGGCGCTGATGCGTCCCGCCTGGAAGAGCTTGAACAGCGACTGGTCGAAAGAACACATGCCGATATCGTTGTTGTCAGCCATGACTTCCTTGATTTCTTCCAGCTTGCTTTTCTGAATCAGGTCGGCAATGTACGGGATGTTGATCAGCACCTCGATAGCCGCAACGCGCTTGGTTTGCACACCGGGAACAAGGCGTTGCGAGACGATGCCGATCAGGTTGAGCGCCAGCGCCAGCATGATGCCCTGCCGACCGTCAGGCGGGAAGAATGAAAGGATGCGCTCAATCGCCTGGTTGGCGTTGTTGGCGTGCAATGTCGCCAGACACAGGTGGCCAGTTTCGGAGTAAGCCACGGCATGTTTCATCGTTTCCATGTCGCGGATTTCACCGATCAGGATCACGTCCGGCGCCTGGCGCATGGCGTTTTTCAGGCCATTGTCGAACGAAAGCGTATCAATGCCGATCTCGCGCTGGTCCACCACCGATTTTTTATGGTCGTGGATGAATTCGATCGGGTCTTCCAGTGTCAGGATATGGCCGGTCTGGTGCGTGT
>DAIDAS010000185.1 GCA_027310505.1 bacterium | reverse complement strand
GTATAGCAAAACCTGTAGCCCGAATGAACAAAAGCCCGATAGTCGTGACCGGCTGTCGGGCTTTGTTTTTTTGTGGTGTTGTTCACAGCATAAAAGGGGGGTATCAAGCGGCTCTGCCACTTAACCCCAATTGTGTGAATTTATTAATAACTTCATGAATAATATAGAAATTATACTGTGCGCAAAAATTAGTCAGTTCGTAAAAATCTAATTCTGCCGGATAGTTACTTGCATTATCCGACATTAGTCCACAATTTCATCCACAGCTTCTGTGGAGTGAAAAACCGTCCTATTTATATTGATGTTCTTTGCGCCTCCGGCGGCATGCGTTAGGATGGCAGCCTCGGTGGTTTCCCAATATCAGCATGCAGACTCAGTATTTGATTAACGGCCGGCGTGAGGCATGTTTGACGCCATTGGATCGTGGCCTGGCCTACGGCGATGGTGTGTTTCGTACATTCCCGGTACGCCGCGGTATCGTCCATTGCTGGGAGCGGCACTACCAACGGTTGCGTGACGATTGCAGCGCATTGAATATCGTATGTCCGCCAAGTGACGACTTGCTGGCTGATATCGGCAATCTTTGTGATGCGGCTGATGATGTTGCGATAAAAATTATTGTGACGCGTGGCGAAGGGGTCCGCGGTTACGCGGTGCCGGCTCCGGCACAACCTACCCGGATGGTCATCAAGTCACCGATGCCGATTTATCCGGAGCAGCATTTTGCCGAGGGCGTTCGGCTGCAACTTTGCCAATTACGCCTTGCGATGCAGCCGCGGCTGGCTGGGATCAAGCACCTCAATCGTTTGGAGAACGTACTGGCACGCATGGAATGGAACGACGCGCAGATCGCGGATGGTGTCTTGCTGGATACCGAAGGCCATGTGATCGAATGCACCATGAGTAATCTGTTTGCCCGCCATGGAGGGGTGCTGGTGACGCCTGACCTGAGCCGGTGCGGCGTGGCAGGTGTGACGCGGCAACGCATCATTGAATTTGTACCGGAGCTTGGGTACGAAATCAGTATTGGGGATTTCAACGTGGAAGCGCTGTTGTCGGCGGATGAAGTCATGATCTGTAACAGCCTGTATGGAGCATGGCAGGTTCGCAGCCTGAATGCGACTGCCTGGCCTGCTGGAGAGCTGGCTGCACGGGTGCGCAGTCGATTGGAGCAAGAAGATGCGCCTGTTGCGTAAACTTGTTCTGATAGGGATATTTGCCGGCCTTGCCTTGTTTGGCTGGATGGTTCACTTTGCCGAGCAGCCATTGAATCTCCCCGAGACGCCCCATGACTTGGTACTGAAGCATGGCAGCAGCCTGCGCGGGATTGCGCAGCAACTGGTGAGCGAGCGTGTATTGAGCGAGCCATGGAGCTTTATGCTGCTGGTGCGCGCTTATGGCATGGCCAGCGCAGTCAAGGCCGGTAATTATCAGCTGGAAGAAGGCATGACGGCCTACGACCTGTACCAGATGATTACCAGCGGCAGTACGGTGCAGCGCGGCATTACCTTTATCGAGGGCTGGACGTTCAAGCAGATGCGTGAAGCCCTGAATGCCGATGAGTCGATTCGACACCTGAGCATGCACCTGTCCGACGCGGAAATTCTGGCTCAGATCGGTGCAGCCGAAACCATGCCTGAAGGGTTGTTCTTCCCTGACAGCTATTATTTCAGCAGCGGCATGAGCGATCTCGAAATCCTTAAGCGTGCCTACCAGACCATGCAGCGCAAGCTGGACATCGCCTGGCGATTGCGGGATACGGCCTTGCCTTATGCAACCCCTTATCAGGCGCTGACCATGGCTTCTATCGTCGAAAAGGAAACGGGGCGCAGCGATGAAAGGCCCCTGATCGCGCGGGTTTTTCTGAATCGTCTCAGGCTGGGCATGCGGTTGCAGACCGATCCGACGGTGATTTACGGCATGGGTGACCAGTTTGATGGCAACCTGCGCAAGAAGGATTTGCTGACCGATACGCCATACAATACCTATACACGCTCTGGTCTCCCGCCTACGCCAATCGCCATGCCAGGGCTCGCTGCCATTGAGGCGGCGTTGCACCCTGCAGCTAGCGATGCCTTGTATTTCGTGGGCAAAGGTGACGGCAGCCATGCATTTTCTGCCACGCTGAGCGAACATAATCGTGCGGTCGGCCACTATCAATTAAAGAGAAATTAATGTCTAAATTCATCACGCTCGAGGGGGTGGACGGTGCCGGCAAGAGCACGCACATCCCTACGATTGCCAATCTTCTGCGCGCGCAGGGGAAAGAAGTCCTGGTAACACGCGAGCCTGGTGGAACACCGCTCGGGGAGAAGCTGCGCGCGTTGCTGTTGCATGAAGCCATGCATCCGGAGACCGAAACCATGTTGATGTTCGCCGCCAGGCGCGAACATCTGGAGCAGGTCATCAAGCCGGCGCTGGCGCGTGGCGTTTATGTGCTGTCGGATCGCTTTACCGACGCTACTTTCGCATATCAATGCGGTGGGCGAGGTGTCTCTGCGGACAAGGTACGCCAACTCGAGACTTGGGTGCAGGACAGTTTTCAGCCGGATCTCACCTTGCTGTTCGACGTGCCAATAGCCGTCAGCACGCAACGCCTTGCCGGTGCCCGTGACCCTGATCGCTTCGAGAGGGAGAATGGTGAATTCTTCGAACGCATTCGTCAGGCCTATCTGGCGCGCGCAACGGATTTTCCTCAGAGATTTCGCATTATCGATTCAGGGAAAACCTTGAAAGAAATCACTAAGAAACTTGAAGAAATTGTTCTATCCATATAATTATTATGGAACTATACCCGTGGCAAACTGAGTTGTGGCAAAAGGTGGCGGACATGCGTTCGCGCATGCCGCACGCCTTGCTGTTGCAAGGGCATCGCGGCATCGGCAAGCTGCATTTCGCAGTGCGCCTGTCGCAGTCGTTGTTGTGCGAACAGCCGTTGCCTGGCCACGCAGCCTGCGGTGTCTGCCAGAGCTGCAATTGGTTCCAGCAGGATAATCACCCGGATTTCAGGTTGCTGGAACCGGAGGATGTAGAAAGTACCGCGGACGAGGAATCTTCCGCTCCGGCCAAAACCTCCAAGAAATCACAAATTGCAGTCGATCAGGTGCGGGAGCTGGGTGATTTTCTCGGGCTTTCTTCGCATCGCTCCGGCCTGCGTATCATTCTGATGCATCCGGCAGAGGCGCTTAACCTGGCCTCGGCAAATGCGTTGCTCAAGATGCTGGAAGAGCCGCCACCCGCAGTTCTGTTCCTGCTGGTGACCCATCAGCCACAACGCCTGTTGCCGACCATTCGCAGTCGATGCAATGTCATCGATATGCCGCTGCCAGCCCGTAGCATGGCCGAAACCTGGCTGGCGGCGCAAGGCGTCCAGCAGGCCTCGCAGCGGCTTGCCTATGCCGGTGGCGCCCCCTTGACTGCAGTGCAGGAAGAGGCTGGTGCCGACAAGCGGCTGGCGGAGTTGCATGCAATGCTGAATCATGGCGCGCAAATGGATCCTTTTGCTGCAGCGGCCCTGTGCGTGCGGGATGGCGTGGCGGAGGTGGTAAGTGTGATGCAGAAATGGGTATATGATTTACTCAGCCTGCATCTGGCCGGGCAGTTGCGTTATCACGGCCTGCAGGCGGAATCTTTGCAAGGGCTGGCTAAAAGGGTAGACTTGGCCAAACTGCTGGATTTTCAGCGCACCTTGGATGAAGCGCGCCGTCATGCGCAACATCCGTTGAATGCCGATCTCCAGCTTGAATCCTTGCTGATCCAATATACACAGGTGTTTTCGACAACCTCCAGGCCATGAGCGAAGATTTTTCATCATCCCAACAACAGCGGGCTGACAATGCGTCCAGATCTGGCGTGCTTTCGCTGGCGATCAAGGAAAAGGCCGCGCTGTACGCAGCCTACATGCCTTTTATTCAGGGCGGCGGTTTGTTCATTCCGACAAACAAGGCGTACAGGATAGGCGAGGAAGTTTTCATGCTGTTGAGCCTGCCTGAGGAATCAAACAAGCTTCGCGTGATCGGGCATGTGGCATGGATCACGCCCGTCGCGCAAGGCAACCGCCCACAAGGCATCGGCGTGCAGTTCAGCGAAAAAGATGGCGGCGTCGAGGCGCGCAATAAAATCGAATCAATGTTGGGTGGTGCCCTCAAGTCCGGGCGGCCAACCCACACCATGTAGTTCATTCATCAAGTTTTTCTGGTAGACCTATCATGCTGGTGGACTCCCACTGCCATCTCAATTTTCGCGATCTTGCCGACAATTTGCCCGCGGTTCTGGAAACCATGCATGCGCACGGGGTGGAATACGCGCTTTGTGTCGGAGTGACACTCAAGGAATTTCCTCAAGTACTGGCGATTGCTGAAAACAATGTGCGCATCTATGCGTCAGTTGGCATACATCCAGATTATGAGGATGAAGACGAGGCCAGCGTGGAAGAGCTCGTTCGTCTGGCGAGCCATCCCAAGGTGGTCGCCATCGGCGAAACTGGGCTGGATTATTTCCGTCTGCAAGGCGATCTGGAATGGCAGCGGACGCGGTTTCGCGTGCATATCCGCGCCGCCCTCGCTGCCGGAAAGCCACTGATTATCCATACACGCAATGCTGCCGAAGACACCTTGCGCATCATGCGCGAAGAGGGCGCAGAGCGCATCGGCGGTGTCATGCACTGTTTTACCGAGAGCTGGGAAGTCGCCGAACAGGCAATGGCGCTGGGGTTTTACATTTCCTTCTCGGGAATCGTGACCTTCAAGAATGCCGCCGCGCTGAAAGAAGTTGCCATGCGTGTGCCGCTGGATCGCATGCTGGTCGAAACGGATTCTCCTTATCTTGCCCCCATTCCTTATCGGGGCAAGACTAACCAGCCGGCCTACGTCAAATTTGTGGCACAGACGATTGCCGATTTGCGCGGCATTCCACTTGAGGAACTGGCTCAAGCTACGACGCAAAACTTCTTTCGCTTGTTCAGGCAGGCGCAACCGTGCAGCTAACCATACTTGGCGCCGGCTCCAGTGCGGGTACGCCCGTGATCGGCTGCCGTTGCGATACCTGCATGTCGGAAGACTCGCGCAACAGGCGTACGC
>DAIDAS010000182.1 GCA_027310505.1 bacterium | reverse complement strand
GCACGCACCATGCCGGTTTTTTCTTCAGTCAGGAATTCACCGTCCATCACCGGCACGCGCCAGTAGCGCTTGCCGCCGAACTGTTTGGAAATCTGGAATCCGTCGCCGAAGAAACGCAGGTTCTTGCCCAGGTTGATGCGGTCGCCGCCTTCGATGCCGGAGAATGCGGCGGCGGTCGGGCAGGTCAGCACGCATTGCCCCATGCGGGTTTCCAGTTGTTTCATCAGCACGGCGCTGCCCATGGCGAACAGCAGCACCGAAACGCCGGGGCGGCCGTCAGGCGTCTCGGATGGATCCATTTCACGCTCTACGCCAGCCTCCACGCCGCAGGCGATCACCGAGGTGGCAAAGCCCGTCATGGCATTGGCGGCGTTGTAGGCCCATTTCAGGTTCTGCGCGGTGATGATGACGCGCGTGCCGCGCATGCCGAAGGCTTCGGCAAAAGTGTCGTCGATAGTGACGCCGTTAATGATCATGCTGTTTTTTCCCTTCTGCCTTCGCATGCCTGCACTTGCACATGGCCGCGGCCATCGTCGGCAATGTGCTGGTCGGTAACCTTGACGTGATCCATCTTGACCGTGTGATAGGTGTCGAAATACTTGGCGATTTCTTTCTCGATGCCGCGGTCGAATTCCGGTTTCACCACATGGGTGGCACCCCAGGTAACCTTGACCACGCTGCCATCCCTGACGACCAGTTCGCCGTCCTTGAATACGTAATCCGGCTTGGCGAACATCTTTTCGCGGTCGGCATTGTCGGTGTACACCGTAATGTCGGCCGCAGCACCGGCACCCAGATGGCCGCGATCATGCAGGCCGACCAGCTTGGCTGCGCCGGCACGGGTCATGATGGCGATTTCGTACAGCGAATACTCGCGGTCGATGGAAGCCAGCGTGCTCATGGTCTGGGCATCCGGGCTGATGCGCGACAGCATCTCGTTGCGGAATGTCTTGTCCATCAGCAGCTTGATCAGATGCGGATAGCTGGTGAACGGCGCGCCGTTGGGGTGGTCGGTGGTGAGGAAAATGCGCCACGGGTCATCCACCAGCAGGAAGATTTCCAGGCCGATCGCCCATTGCAGCGCGTTGACGAAGTTCTGGTCCTTGTACTTGAACGGCACCACGCCGCAGCCGGCATCGCACTCGATGTCCATGCACACCCACTTGTTGGGGGTGGCGTGGCCTGCATTGCGGAACTGCGACATGTTGTCGCCCGAGGCGGTTACCGTCTGGCCGAACAGGATCTGGCCGACGTCGGCCGAGATGTTCTTGTTCTTGTTGATGGCCTCGGCAATGCGCGCCGCGCCGGAGGAAAACTTGCGATCGCCCTCGGTGCCGTAGCTATGGAACTGGATGTGCGTCAGGTGCAGCGGGTAGCCTTCTACGCCAGCGATGGTGTTGAGCGTGGTTTCGACGTTGCCCGGTACCCCCAGATTGTTGCCGTGGACGTGCAGCGGATGAGGCACGCCCAGTTCGTGCACGGCGCGGGATAGCCGCTGCAGCACTTCACGTGGCGTGACTTTGTAATAGGCATTCTGCTCGTCCAGATCCAGCATGCGCTGGTTGAACTTGAAGGCGCTGATGCCGCCCGCATTGACTACCTTGATCCCCATGGCCTGGCTGGCGTGGATGGTCCAGGCGACATAGTCGTTGATCGCGTTCTGGTCTTTGTTCGCCGCCATCATGCGCAGCAGCAGGTCGTCGCTGCCCAGCATGGCGTAGCCGCCCTTGTCGATAATGGGCGTGTCGCCCATTTCAAGGTGGGCCTGGCGTGCATTCATTGGCAATACGGCAGGTTCGAAGCCTGCGGTATAACCCATTTCGGCGTAACGGTAGCCGGTGGTGAGCGTGGATGGCACGGCATGGCCGCAGCCGGCGCGGCACAGGTCTGAGTGCGGCACGGGGTCGCCGCGATGATCTTCGGGCAGCAACGTACGGGCGATATTGACCTTGCCGCCGCCGATATGCGTGTGCATGTCGATGGCGCCAGCCATGACAACCTTGCCGGCCAGGTTGTACTCCTGGTCGATTTTTTCGCCGTCACGCGGACGTTCAACGATGCGGCCGTCACGGGCATAAATGTCCATGACCTTGCCATTGATGCCGTGCGCCGGGTCGTAAACCGTGCCGCCGGTGAGTTTGATCAACATAATTCAGGCTTCCTTGGGAAACTTACAGCGCTTGTTCGATGGCAGTCAGTACTTCGCCCAGAGAGGGCAGGGCGCTGTCGCGCAATTGGTCGAGCGGCAGCGATACTACGTTGTCGCTGCGGAACATGATGCCGTTGTGATCCGCCCCCGGCGTTCCGACGGGGATGAACACCGCGGGCTCCTGCTCGAGCTTCATGTGGGCATGGCCGAACACCACGGTGGGCAGGTCGGTTTTGGGCGGCACGCGATCCGGGTTGAACGATGATACCCATAGCATCGCGTCTGCTTCGCCGCTGGACAGCAGATGATCCGTTGAAAAATGATAAGGATCGTGTTCCGGATAGGCGCGCGCATAGGAGGTGCGCACCGGGTAACCGGAAATCCATGCGCTGACCTGGTTCGCGTTCATTTCGCCTTCGTTGCCCCCTAGAGGCAAACCCGAGGAGCGGGTGGTCTTGTTCAGCGTTTTGACCAGTTCGGTGATGTTCTGCACCGTGAGTTCGGCATGCGGGAAGTTGAGCGCGCCGGCCGCCCAGGCGATGACACTGTACTTGGCCGTTTGCAGGCGCTGCGCCAGCTTTTCCAGCTCGGCGACGGCGATGCCGCCCACTTCGGTGGCATGCAGTTTCTTGCCTGCGAGCAATGCGCGCAGCGCAGCCATTACGTCTGGCATATGTTCGGGATCGCACGGCAGCACGTCCGGCTTGCGGCCATCCGGCGCCACACCGGCGGAGGTGTCGATGCCGCGCCCGCCCAGATAGACGACTTCACGGGCGGACGTGTTCTGGTCGAACATGGAGTCGCGGTTCCACACGACACGCTCGAAAAAACGCGGGAACAGGCTCACGACATCCGTGCCGACGATCACCAGCAGGTCGACGCGGTTGCGTACCTCGGTCAGGGTGCAGATCTGCCAGCCGGAATTCTGTACCACCTGGATGTTGCGCATGAAACCGTTGGAGTTCATGTGGTCCAGCGCGGCGCCAGCCTTGTCGGCCAGACTCATCACCGCGCGCATGCCTTGTACCTCGGTGCCGAGGCCGGCGATCAGCGGGTGGCGGGCATTACCCAGGATTTTGGCCGCTTTGGCCACGGCATCCTTGAGCTCAACAGTCCGACCGTCCACGCGGGGGGAGGGTGCCTGTGGCGCACGGCTGAAAAAGGTAATGCTTTTGTGGCAGCCGTTTTTGGCTACGTTGAGATTTCCTGCGACATCCCGTTCGACCGAGAGGTCGTCGCAAAGCAGCCCACAGAAAGGGCAGGTCACAGAATCCATCGTGCCTGCTTGTGCAAAAGTCTCCATCCCGATTCATCCTAATGATTGTGCTGTGCCCCACTGAGGCCGAGATTCCTGCCAGTGAGAATCTGGTGCTGATTTTACCGTGCTTTTCCATGTCCGGTGAGTGTTGGCGGCGACAAATTTGAAAAATGTACCCTCTGGGCTAGAATGCCCTAACCTCAATATTACGTTCTGGATAGATATGCCATGTTAAGCAGCAGCGTTCCGCAACTTGTCAGCGTCATGACGACGGCACGCCTGCACATGGGTTTTCTTGATCTCAACGGCGGTTTGGGACGGAAATTCGGCAGCATTGGCCTGTCGCTCGATCAACCGGCGACCCGGATCGATGCAAGGCGAGCGGAAGGGTTCGATGCTGTCGGGCCTGGCGCACAGCGCGCATTGGCCTGTGCCGGGCACTTCGCCGAGCGCGCGGGGTTGTCCGGCGGCGCACACCTGACGCTGCACGCGGCGATCCCCGAGCATGCCGGGTTGGGCTCCGGTACCCAGATGGCGCTGGCGGTCGGGGCTGCGCTAACCAAGCTATATGAATTGCCCTTAACCCTGAGTGACATCGCGGCGTTGACCGAAAGGGGCGCGCGCTCCGGTATCGGCATCGGTGCCTTTGCGCAGGGTGGGTTGCTGGTGGACGGCGGGCGCGGGGCGAATACCGTGGTACCGCCCGTGATTTCCCGCATGGATTTTCCCAGCCAGTGGCGTGTGCTGCTGATTTTTGATGCGGCCGCCTTGGGCGTGCATGGCGGCCAGGAGGTCGAGGCTTTTCGTAATCTGCCCGAGTTTCCGGCAGCCACTTCGGCGGAATTGTGCCGCAGGGTCCTGATGCAGGCGCTGCCGGCGGTTGCCGAGCAGAATCTGCTTGCATTTGGCGAGGCGATTCACGAAATACAATGCCAGGTGGGAGATCACTTCGCCGCCGCGCAGGGCGGTGGGCGTTATACCAGCCCCGCGGTCGCGCAGGTTCTGGAGTGGCTGCGCGCCGCCGGTGTTGGGTGTGTCGGTCAAAGCTCCTGGGGCCCTACCGGTTTTGCCGTGCTGGAGAGTGACTATGCCGCGCAATGTGTGCTGGGTGAGCTGGAAAAAAAATACGCAGGTTATGGCGGATTGAGTTTTTTGCTGTGCAAAGCACGCAATCAGGGCAGCGAAGTTCAGGTAAAATACGAAAATAATTGCGTGGACACTGCCAGTGCGGTGGATTGATTCCATTTTGTTAACTTAAAAGGGTAAACACATGAGCGCGGAAAAGCCGTACGTTCTTCACTTCATTACACCAGCCAAAAATGCTAGCCCGTTCGATGTGAACATGGCTTATGACGCGGGATATGACGCTATTGCGCCGTACACGGGTGTGCAGTTGAACGAGGTAACGGGGTTGGTGCAGGACGCTATTTTTTCACGCGGTCCGCGTGGCGTCTGGCGTACTGGCATGCTGATTGGCGGCCGGGATATTGATCTGGCGATGGATATGCTGGAAACCGCAAAGAAATCCATGATTCCCCCCTTCGAAATTTCTGTCATGGCCGACCCGTCCGGCGCCTTCACCACGGCTGGCGCGATGATGGCCATGGTCGAGCGCACGCTGAAGCGTAACTTCGGTGGCGATCTTTCCGGCCGCAAGGTCAGCATTTTCGGTGGTACCGGCCCTGTGGGTGGCTGTACCGCTGTCATCGCCGCCAAATACGGCGCGACCGTTGAGCTGGTGGCTCACCGCTCCCTGGCGGATGTGCAGGAAAAGGCGGCCGCCTACAACAAGCGCTACGGCACCAACATCAGCTGTGTCGACGGCAGTACCGATGAGCTCAAGAAAGGTGTGCTGCAAAGCACTGATGTGGCGCTGTGCTGTGCCGCTGCCGGTGTGCGTGTCATTACGCTGGAGCAGATGGCCGGTTCCCCCACGCTGAAAGTGGTGGCAGACGTCAATGCCGTGCCCCCGACCGGTGCAGAAGGTGTGGGCGTGATGGCTGATGGCGTGCAGATTGAAGGTACCAAAGCTTTTGGCCTGGGTGCGCTGGCAATTGGCAACATCAAATATCATGTCCAGCAGAATCTGTTCAAGAAAATGCTGGAAGGCCAGGCGCACGTGTACCTGGATTTCCTGTCTGCGTTTGAACTCGCGCGCAAGGATTTCGGTTAAGCGCCTGATCATCGCTGCGGCCAGTGCCCGCCCGTTCGTCCGGGCGGCGGTCGCGGCAGGCTTTGAGGTTGTTGCGGCAGATGTGTTCTGCGATGCGGATACCCGCCGCGATGCCTCTCAAGCCATTCAGCTAGGTTATACGCTGGGTGGGTT
>DAIDAS010000177.1 GCA_027310505.1 bacterium | reverse complement strand
GCAGGCGGATGACGGAGTCCCCTTCCACCAGGAAGGGAGTTTCGCCCTGGGTTTGTTCGAAAACCACCACGGCATTACACCCTCCCTTTTTGGCTTTATACATTGCCTCATCACCAAAGCGCAGCATCTCTTGCGCGTTGTTCGCATGGTCTGGATAAATCGCCACTCCGATGCTGGAGGAAATATCAAGCACCTTGCCGTCATCCATCACATACAGCTGCTCCAATGCGGTCCGGATTTTCTCCGCCACATTGACGGCATCTGCAACAGCATTGGCATCCGGCAGTAGTACGACAAATTCATCTCCGCCGATACGCGCCGCAGTATCGGAGGTACGCAAGCATTTCTGGATACGCTCGGCCACTTGCTTTAACAACCAGTCCCCAGCCTCATGCCCCTGAACATCATTGACCTTTTTGAACTTATCCAGGTCTACGAACAATAGCGCCATCTTTCGCTTTTCACGTTTGGCAAGTGCAATGGCTTGATCCAGGCGATCATCCAATAGCCTGCGGTTGGGCAGATTGGTCAGGCGATCGAAGTAAGCCAGCTTGTCGAGTTCATGCTGAATGCCTTTTTGCTCGGTCAGGTCGTAATTGACGCCGACCATACGTAACGGCTTGCCGCCCAATCGGGTTCGGGTTTACGGCTGAATGGCAAAACTGGCGCAACTGGAAACAGCCTGTTCTCCAGCCCGGCATCGTCCATGCCCAATGGCAAGGGCCATGGCAAATCGGCTGCCGCAGCCCGGGTCAGATAATCCCGGACGGCATCCCGCGAGATACCAATGCTTTGCGCAATCTTGCGGCTGCTCAAGTGGAAATCATGGTGCAGGCGCAACACCTGCCTGATCTTTCTCATTTCAATTCTCCTGTTCAACGTCATTCACCCGCGATCCTGCCAAGGTACTGGCGGGATCACGCTTGTCTCCGTATGAATTCACAATGAAGCGGTGCCCGATCTGTCCGGACAACCAATGTTTGGGGTGAAACAGGGCACCACCCTTGACAGGGTGGGAAAGGAAATGCAGAATCCGTATCGAAACGTCCCTGTTTCAAGAGGTATCCCACGAGCCCGGAGTCCCCACTCCGGGCTTTTGCATTTCCAGCCCAGTCATGTTCACTTCTGCTGGTTTAGATCATGGTGCTTTTCTCCTTGGATTAAGTGATTGTTCGGGTTGATTCTGCCGAAGATGTGGCCTTCAGCTTCTCAGTTCTGTACTTCTATCGGATGATTTGCCCGACTGTTCTTCCAGCCACCTGGCCACTTCGTCCGTTCTGGCAAACCAGCCCCGCCGGCCCGGCAGTTTAAAAATGTGTACGCCAACCTCCCCGAGTTGTCGTCTACGATGGAATGCTCCATAGGTCTTGAACCCCAAAGCCGAATAAAGATCCTGTCCGCCCAGGGTCGGGCCGAAGCGAGACATCATGTGGGTGAGCAGATCGCTGGTCATTTCATAGCACTCCAAAATCAATTTGCATGCATCTTGACGAATTTGCGTTTTGCGCGAAAGATGCGTGCAAATCGACATTCAAGTGACACCATATTGAAGGATTAGATGAAACAGCGCGGCGGGCAGAAAAAACACTGGGCGGAAGAAGCTCGAATAAGAACCTGGTACCAGGCAGTCAAACTGCGAGGCTGGGCAGACTATAAGCTTGATGATGAGTTTGCCTGGACAGATGAGGGCAACGCGCTACGTCAGGAAGATAAAGGAAAATCAAAAGAACTCAGGAGCGGAAAAACGGAACACCGCCCGAGGATTTTTGAATGGATCCGTAAAGAAGCTCGTGAGCCTCAAGGAAGAGACAACCGTTGGCATGCGATAGAAGGACTCGTCTCGGTCGTAGATGCACACCCACTTTTTGTCGGGACGGCTAGTCTGTACCATAGCGAATTGTGGGATTTGTTGCAAAATACGCTTATTAAGCCAAGCGAGGTGCAGTCCAAACTTGACGAACTTCTTGAAACGCATGGCCTCTTGAGAATCGATCCCAGACGGCTTGGCCCCGTGGCTGACATTATTGCGAAATATGGTGACGAACAAGTTTTTGATCGCTGCTTGCATTTGTCATTACGCAGGATGGATTATTTGTCGGGGATCGTTCTGGCATGGCTGCTGCATTTGCAGACCGAGCCGCCAGCCAACTGGCGGTTCAGGGC
>DAIDAS010000167.1 GCA_027310505.1 bacterium | reverse complement strand
CATCCATCACCATGCAGCTTGCCAGCACGCAAAGACCGGCCGTCCCAAACCAGGAAAATCACGTACATTGGGAACGACTCGACGAAATCATTCGAGACCGGCGGCTGAGCGCAATTTTTCAACCCATCGTTCACATGGGCGATGCCGCCATCATCGGCTACGAGGGATTGATCCGCGGCCCGTCCGACAGCCCGCTGCATTCTCCGCTCATGCTGTTCCAGGCCGCGCGGGAACTGGGTAGATCGCTGGAAGTCGAGTATCTGAGCCGCAAGATTGTGCTCAAGACTTTCGCGCAGCTGGATATCCCCGGAAAACTATTTCTCAATGTCAGCCCGGACACGCTGCTGATGGAAGGCTGGCGTAGCGGCGAGACTCTGCGCTGCATCGCCGAATCCGGCCTGAAGCCGGACCAGATCGTTATCGAACTGACCGAGAACGCCTCCTCGCTTGAATACGCGGTACTGCGCGAAGCCACGAAGCACTACCGCGCCATGGGGTTCGAAATTGCCATGGACGATTTGGGCGAAGGGTTTTCCAGCCTGCGCATGTGGTCAGAGATTCGCCCCGATTACGTCAAGGTCGACAAACATTTCATCCAGAACATCAATCTCGATCCGGTCAAGCTGCAATTCGTGCGTTCCATCCAGGAAATCGCCAGAAACTCCGGCTGCCGCGTCATTGCCGAAGGGATCGAAACGCACGCGGAGCTCGTGGCAACGCGCGACTTGGCTGTTGCCTTCGGGCAAGGCTATCATTTTGCGCACCCACAGATACGTCCGGAAACCCATCTGCATCCCGGCGTAACGGAAACGCTGAAAGGGGTAAAGGGCATGGTCGAAGCTTCACCTAGCCATTATCTACAAAGAAATACCACCGTTGCCAACCTGTTGAAATATGTCAACCCGGCTCGCATGGACTCCACCAACGACGAGGTGTTCTCCATGTTCGAGAAAGACCAGACTTTGTATTCCATCCCGGTGGTCGACGGCGAGGTGCCCGTTGGCCTGATCAGTCGCCATACCATGATTGACCGCTTCGCCCGGCAATTTGGCAAAGAACTGCTCGGCCGACGCAGTTGCACCATGCTGATGGATAAATCACCATTGGTCGTCGACCGTTCCGTCAGCCTGCACGAATTGAGCAGCCGCATCCTCAGCATGGAGCCGTACCACTTGAGCCTGGGTTTCATCATCACCGACCGCGGCGCGTACCTGGGCATGGGCAGCGGCCACGACCTGCTGCGCGAGATCACGCAGATGCAGATTGCTGCGGCACGCTACGCCAATCCCCTGACCGGGTTGCCGGGCAATGTGCCCATCAACGAGCATATCGACCGGCTGCTGCAAAACGGCACGACGTTCGTTGCCGGCTACTTCGACCTGGATCATTTCAAGCCCTACAACGACGTATATGGTTTCCGCAAGGGCGATGAGATCATCAAGCTGACCGCCAGGCTGCTTCAGGAATCCGCGCAACAGGACATGGACTTTATCGGCCATATCGGCGGCGATGACTTTATCGTGCTGTTTCAGAGCGATGATTGGGAAGATCGCTGTCAGGATCTGCTAAGAAAATTCGCCGGAGCGGCTCCGTCCCACTATGAGGTAGAGGATATCGGCCGCAACGGCATTGAAGCGGAAGACCGCCAGGGGAATCGCACGTTCCACCCCATCATCAGCCTGTCCATTGGGGCGGTGCGGATCGAACCCAGCCATTTCAGCTCGCACCACGAGGTCGCCGCCGCTGCCACCTTGGCCAAGAAAGAAGCCAAGAAAACGTCGGGAAATGCATTGTTTCTGGATCGCCGCACGCACTCCGCCAGCCCCGCGAATATCTAGTCCGGCTACCGACCGGCAATGACTTGCTGGTAAAACTGCAGCATCCGCTCAGCCATGCTGCCTGCCGACCACTGGCGTGCGTATTCTCTGGCGGCTTCGCCCAGTTTCGCCCGCTTGCCTTCATCAGCGAGCAACTCGCATACCCTGGCCGCAAACACGCTCTCCTCCTGCGGCGCAATCAATGCGCCATCGCCTTCCCGCAGAATGGATTTGGTGCCCATTTCGGCGATGGCCACCACTGGCACCCCTTGTGCCATGGCTTCCAGCAGCACCAGCCCTTGGGTCTCGGTGAGCGAGGAAAACACGAAGATGTCTGCCGCACGGTAGCAGTCATTCAGCTCGGTGTTGCGATCGAGATAGCCGAGGAACCGGATATTGTCCTGCAGGCCAAGCGCCTGAGCTTCCCGGCGCAACCCATCCAGCGCGGGCCCTTCCCCCGCCACGACGAACAGCACGTCCGGTCGCACGTGCTTGACCTGAACCACCATGCGCAACAGGAAACCGATGTTTTTTTCGTGCGCAACACGCCCGACAAACAGCAAAACCGGGCGCCTCTCGGCAATACCGTAACGTGCACGGAACCCCACGCCATCACCAGGGGCGAAGC
>DAIDAS010000173.1 GCA_027310505.1 bacterium | reverse complement strand
CTGCAGAACTGCGGCCACCCGTCATTTAGAAGGTTTTTCTCGTTCATGACCATTCCTCTCTTAAGCATCGAAACCATTCCCATGGAATTTTGAAATATGCCGTTCTGCCTAGAACTCGTTCACCGATTTTTCCACGCCCCTGATCACCTCAACCTTCTCCTTGGGTTCGGCAGGTGCTGCCGCTCCCTTGGTGTCAGGCTTCTTGGCAGGCGCCTTGCGATGTACCACAACCTTTTTCGCAACCGCCTTGACTTCAGGTTGCGCAGGCGCAGGAGCTGCCAGTTCAGGCTCTTCAACGCGATTCAGCATGTGCTTTTTGGTGGATCCTGTCGTAGTCACCGGGCTGGTATCGAGCTGATTGCGCAACACCAGCGACAACTGTCCCACACTACGTGCAAGATCCAGCTTTTCGGCCTGATCCGGCGTCACTTCCAGCGTCACTGCATTCACCACCTTGGGTTTCGTATCATCGCGTCCCGATTCCTGGGCAACTGCCAGAACCAGGATATGCTCCAGCACGATCTTGGAGATGCTCTTGTTTCTGCCGTCCGCAGACTTGGAGCTTTCGTCTTCAGTATTGACCACGATATCCACGTAGTTGCCGGGCAAGGCGAAACCCGCCACCCCGACCACATCGTTCACGCGTACCGTCATCGCCCGCTTGCCTTCACCGATCACCGCAGAGAGACCGCCTTTGGTACCGACCGGCGCCAGCTTGGATTCGAGCACGGGCTCTCCTGACAACAGGCTGGTCTTGACGACGCGATCCTTTAACTTTTCAGGATCATCGATTGCCCCCTCCGGCACACTCCCCCTCGGCCAATCAGCAACCTTGAGCATCTGCGGAGTCAGCCGCGTACCAAGGTCAATATCGCTCCTGGCCACAACGACCTTGCTGGAAGCCACCTTGGTCTGCTCCAGCATCCATCTGGATGCCAGGACAACTGCGCCAACCGCAATAGCAATCGAAATCACGATCATCACCACTGCTCTTTGATTTTTCATCGGGGATCTCCTTTGTTTCTCTGTTTCTATTAGCGATCGTCAATCATGGGTAAAGTAGTTGCCCCACGCCCAATCCAGCAACTCCCTGGTCATTTCCGCGCGGACTCCCTCATAGCGGGCAATATCTTTCAGCTGGTCGAGAATATCCCTGGGGATACACGCATAAAGAGGTTTCCCTTCCTTGTAGTGGTGCTCATGCAGGAGATAAGTAACCCCCTCCTCCGTAAATGGGATATTGAGTTCGTCACAGACCTGCTGGGCGATGGCACGATATTCGTTCTCGCTTACGGCGCCGACATAAATCTTGTATCCCAGGCGACGCAGGAATGCCTCGTCAGCCAGTTTGCTAGGAGGCATGTTGGTAGAAAACACTACGATGACATCGAACGGCAGCATGAATTTCTTGCCGGTATGCAATGCCAGATAATCGACGCGACGGTCCAACGGCACAATCCAGCGATTCATGATATCCATGGCCGGAGCCAGTTGCCGGCCCAAATCATCGATGATCATCAAACCATTATTCGCCCTGACCTGTGGGGGTGCCTGATAAAAACGGGCACCCTCGTCAAAATCCAGATCCAGCATGGAAAGCGTCAGTTCGCCACCGGTCTTAACCACCGGGCGATGACACGCCACCCAGCGGGCATCGCTCGATCTCCGGCGATCCAGTTCCAGCCCGAGGCCGTTGTTTTCTTCGGAATGCAGGACGGGATGATGGATCAGCGGGTCAAATACCTGGATGACTTCGTTATCCACCACGATGGCGTGGGGAATGGCCACATCCCCCGACAGCAGACCGGCCAGATGTTCGGCAATGAAAGTCTTGCCGCTGCCTGCCGGTCCATACACGAAAATCGCCCGGCCCGAATTCATGGCGGCGCCGAACTGCTTGAGGATGCCTTCTTTCACCACCAGGCCGTCGAAAGCCTGTGACAACTGCTCCCGCGTCACACCCATATTGGCCACGGATTGCTGGTGAACCTGCTCGACATAAGCATGCAGGCTGACAGGCGCAGGCCCGACATATTGGCTTTTCTGGAGGAACTCCCCGGCGCGCTGACGGCCGAGATCGGTCAGGTTGTATGCGATCGCTGTTTCTGCACCGCTGCTGCGCGTGACCTCGCACAGCCGCTCGGTACGCATGAAAGCCAGCACTGGCTCCAGCACTGCAATTGGAAGACGGGATTGGTTGACCAGTTCGGCCAGACGCATCTGGCCCCGCAAGAAAAGCGCCTTGGTCAGGAGTTCTACAAGAAATTGAAAACTGAGGCCGGTCTCTTCAATGCTGCCCGGCTGTTGCGGCATACGTGTTGCGCGTCGATCGACATCGACCACATTTTCTTGTTCGGCCACCCTAGTTTTCATGATTGTCTGCACTTTAAAGTAATAGTTAAATTTAGTTCTTCAGTGCCCAACTAGTTTTTGGCGGGTTTCGGATTAGCGCCTCCGCCGTTACTGCCGATCCATCATCTCAAACGTTGCCATCCCAAATAAGCCAAAGTTCCCACCGCAATCGCCACTCCGTACGGCAACTTGCAAACCGAAACCGGCAAGTCATCCATCATCGGGGATTGCCCCGCACTTATTTTCACCATACCACCCAAAAGC
>DAIDAS010000127.1 GCA_027310505.1 bacterium | reverse complement strand
CTCTTGAGGAGAAGAGCCGCCTGCACTGTGTACGCGGTAGGTCCGACCCCTGCCCTTCCAGTTGCTAGTGGCAATGCCGGCATTAATGCCATTGGAGCAATCAAACGCTGCACCAACGTTAACTGAGGCGGCGACGGTGATGCCTTCCTTGAGTGCTGGGCACTGGGTCTGCGAGACGGTAAAATTCGTAGTATTGGAGTCAGTTGTAGTGCCAGGAGTTGTAGTAACAGCATCGGCTCCCCAAGTGGTTGGGGCGGCCCAAGAAGCAGCGCCAGCAGTCAAGGCTGCCGCGATCAGAATCAATTTTGCAATATTATTCATGATGGTTTCCTTTTTAATTAATCATTAACTGATTACATTGCGGCAACAAAAGATGTCAGGATGTTCTTGACATCGGCTTGTGCAGAAGTATCAGCTGCCTTCTGGCGATATTGCGCAAATTGCGGAATGGCGATCGCTGCCAGAATGCCGATAATCGCGACCACGATCATCAGTTCGATCAGGGTGAAACCCTTTTGTGCTTTCTTCATCATCATGCAACCCCTTTGTGTCATGGTTAAAGTTGGCTGATTTTACGCAGCCGTGAGAACTATTGAGCAACAGTCGTGCCAGTTATCGCGTGGTGCAATTTAACCCTATTGTTTTTCTAATGCAACCTCTGCCAACGCCTGATCTTGCAACGGTCTGGAACAATTCTTCAATTGGCCGCCAAGCGTTGATGCGGCCTTTTGGAAAATCATAACAGAATTATGGTTGAAAGGAAGTGACAAAAAATGTCATATGGTGACCATTTTTGGCTATCGGCAGGGTGGTTCGGGTGGCATTGATAATAAACAGCCCGACATCGCTCGATGGCAATGTCGGGCTGTGGTGATTGGCGCATGGGTTGGAATTGCGCCGGATATTTCCTGGATTACTTGCCTTCGGCCAGTTTCTTCAAGCCGGGCAGGCCCGCGTCGAATACGCCGGTGACGGCGTCGATGGCGGATTTGTCATCCTGGCCTGCCGGGATCGGCGGGTTCAGGCGGTACATGCGGTAGAAGCGAGCCATCCAGACAACAGTGGTTTCGCCGGCGCCAGGGCCCGCCTTGACGGTCATCACGGCGTTGTAGTCGGTGACCGGCAGGGCGCCTTCGACGATTTCGTATTTCAGCTTCATGTCAGCGTCATCGCTGGATTTCAGTCTTTCCAGAATGGTGCCGCCGCCCTTGAGGGTCAGGGT
>DAIDAS010000125.1 GCA_027310505.1 bacterium | reverse complement strand
GTGCTGACCATGGCGTGGCTGGGGACGTTTGCTCGCTGGTTCGTCATCAAGGGCGTGGATGGCGGGTTGGTCAAGGATTACGGCGTGCTGGTCAAGGCGCATATCGATTTCGTGCTAATGTCGCTATACTGCCTGGCGATTTACGCTGCAGCGAAAGCGGCGCACGTGGAATTGCCTGTGGAAGCATGCTGGCTGATTGCGATCGGTGGTTTTACCAACCCCGGTGTTTTCGTGATTGCCGCATTCAAGCCGGACTTCTGGCAAGCCATGTGGGTCAAGGTGTATACCATGGCCAGTTTCGTCATTACCACGGTCGGCTTTCTCTGGGCGGCGACCGTGATGTTCCGTGCCGTAGGTTAGCCGCCAGGCAGGGTTAGGAATTGAGGAGTGCGACGGGAGGATAGTAGCAATCCACCTTGCGTACCAGTTGGTGCAGTTCCTGCGGCGTGAAGTTGTCTACTGAAATCGCGCCGTCCACGACCACATCAAGAAATGCGGAGCGTTGTTCGGAGGGCAGCATCAGTGCCTGCGGATACTGGCAGACTCCTTTATGTAATTGCTCGATGGCATCCACCAGCGATGCCACTTGTACGGGATTGATCTGCGAAGCCTTCTGCGCGACAGGGGCGTGTGAGGTTGTTGCCTCGGGGGATGCAAGGCTGTTGTCGATCCGGCCCGGGTTGTTCAGGATGGCGCCGGGCACCAATATCCCAATACCAATCAATATCATGAAAGCAGCCGCAACGACGCTACGTTGAAGCATGGGTTTCGTAGTGCCGGCTTGCCTGCGATGCGCGAGTAACAGCGTTCCGGCCGCCGACTTTGCCTGCAACGTGGCACTACAGCCCGGGGTTCTCAATTCTTCGTGGAGTGCACCTAGAGCCATCAGGTATAGTTGGTGCGCCAGCATGTCGGGGTGGCTGGCGCCGATGGCTCTGGCCTGTTCGGTGAGAAATTCAAGCAGCGGTTCGCAACCATTTTGGTGTGCCATGCTGTTGGCCAGTAGTTGGCGCATGTGAGGGGCGTCAATCCAGTCGGCCAGGATATCGAACAAGGCTAAAAGTTTATCCTCCGGGGTGCGCCCGGATTTCGCAAGCATGCGAATCAGCCATTCAGAATTGAGCATGAGGCAGCCTGTTAAAAAGGTTTGAGTTCGACGAGGAAAATGACGGCGAACAATATCAGCACGGGCAATTCATTAAACCAGCGATACCAGATATGGCTATGCCGGTTGCGGTCATGCTTGAAGTCATCGAGCAGTTTTCCGCAGTATAGGTGGTAGGCGACGAGCACTGTCACCAGCGCCAACTTGGCATGCAGCCACCCACCGGAAAAACCATAACCCAGCCACAGCCAGAACCCGAACAGCACCGCCAGTACACCCAGTGGCGTCATGAAGCGATAAAGCTTGTGCTCCATCAGTTTGAGGCGATCGGAAGTCGCTACATCCTCTACCATCGCGTGGTTGACGAACAGGCGTGGCAGATAGAACAAGCCGGCAAACCAGCTGGTTACGAAAATGATATGGAAGGATTTTACCCACAGCACGCTATGGTACCGACCTGCGCATGTGCTGCAGGTGATCGCCCATTTCCTGCCGGTAGGTGAAATACCCCATGTCGGGGAATGGCGCGCCCAGCGAACTGGCTGCGGCAGAAATATGCCCGCGTTCAAGTGCTCCGTAAGTGAATACGTGGGTCAGCGCGTCGCGTACCCAAACCCCTTTTTCCTCATGGCTCAGTGTGCGACGGTAGTTCAATCGTTCATCGAAGAATGCCGCGGGTTGCTGCTCCAGCCAGTATTGCAGTGCGCGGGTTTCATGACGCAGGCTGTCCTTGAGTTGTTGCCAGTCGGTATACCGCACCCCGGTGTAGCTTTCGGGTTGTGTTTCGCCTTTCAGGCGCGCCAGCCACTTGTGATAGAAGAATCCAAGATGATCCACGCTGCCGTGGATGCTGCCGAAGTAAAGCGTTTTCGGGGCGGTGCGCGACGCTTCATCTAGCCGGTCCAAGGCGTTGAACAGCACGTCGTTTGCCCAGTGCTGGTAATCCGCCTGGTAGATAAAGTAATGTTTGAAATCCATCAGCCAGCTCTCCCCAGTTCTTGCTCCAGTTGGTGATTCAGTGCGGCGAAATCCATTTCGCCGACCACGGTGCGCACAATATGGCCCTGCTTGTCGATCAGAATCGATGTCGGTGTTAATTTGACGTCATCGAACGCCTGTGCCAATTTCCCGTCGCTGTCGTGCGTAATCGGGAAGGGCAGGGCATGCTTGCTGGCGTAATTCATGACTTGGTCAGGTGCGTCGTATGACATCGCTACGGCGATCAGCTCAAAGCCTTGCGCATGCCGTAGTTTGTAGGTTTCGACAAGTTTTGGCATTTCCGCGATGCAACCCGGGCAGGTGGTCGCCCAGAAATTGACCAGCACCATCTTGCCGCGCAGTTGTGACAGTTGCATCGGCTGTCCGGTAATCGTGGTGAACTGTACCTCGGGGGCGTGAGGTTTTTGTGTCAGGGTATAGCCCAGCGCAATCAGGAGGGTCGTCAGCAAGATCGGCAGGAGGAGCTTCTTTAGCATTCGGTTCAGTCGGAAGGGTGTGCTTATCGC
>DAIDAS010000110.1 GCA_027310505.1 bacterium | reverse complement strand
ATGAAGCGCATGGGGGCTTCGGCAGGCAGTTTCCTCGAAATCGGCAAAAGCAAAGCCAAGGTCTATATGGAAAAGCAAACTGGCGTCACCTTTGACGACGTCGCCGGTGTGGATGAGGCCAAAGAAGAGCTAAAGGAAATCATCGAGTTCCTCAAGAATCCCAAGGCATACGGCAGGCTCGGCGCGCGTATGCCGAAGGGTGTCCTGCTGGTCGGTCCGCCCGGCACCGGCAAGACGTTACTGGCGCGCGCGGTGGCCGGTGAAGCCAGTGTGCCCTTCTTTTCGATCAGCGGCTCGGAGTTCGTTGAAATGTTCGTAGGAGTGGGCGCAGCGCGCGTGCGTGACCTGTTCGAGCAGGCACGTGCCAAGGCGCCGGCAATTATTTTCATCGACGAACTTGACGCGCTGGGACGCGCACGCGGTGCCTTTCCCTTCGGAGGCCAGGACGAAAAAGAACAGACGCTCAACCAGCTGCTTTCCGAGATGGATGGTTTCGACCCGGGAACCGGGTTGATCCTGCTTGCCGCCACCAACCGTCCGGAAATTCTTGATCCTGCTTTGCTGCGTGCCGGTCGATTCGATCGGCAGTTATTGGTGGATCGCCCGGACAAGAAAGGGCGCATGGATATCCTCAAAGTCCATTTGAAGAAGGCGCATCTGGCTGCCGATGTCGATCCGGTGCAGATTGCCGCGCTTACGCCCGGCTTTTCCGGTGCCGACCTCGCCAATCTGGTGAATGAAGCGGCACTGCTGGCTACACGTCGTGGCGCCGAAACCGTCGGGGCCGACGATTTCACCGCAGCGGTGGAACGCATCGTCGCCGGACTGGAAAAAAAGAACCGTCTGCTTAACCCGAAGGAACGCGAAATCGTCGCCAGTCACGAAATGGGCCATGCGATTGTGGCGTTGTCGTTGCCAGGAGTCGATCCGGTGCACAAAGTCTCCATCATTCCCCGCGGCATAGGCGCACTCGGCTACACCATCCAGCGTCCAACCGAGGACCGTTACCTGATGACGAAAGAAGAGCTCGAAAACAAGATGGCGGTTTTGCTCGGTGGCCGAGCAGCGGAGCGCCTCATATTTGAACACCTGTCTACCGGCGCCGCCGACGACCTTGCCAAGGCGACCGATATTGCACGCAGCATGGTCATGCGTTTTGGCATGCATGAGAGGCTTGGACATGTCGCCTACCAGAGCGAACGGCCGGTATTCCTCCAAACGCCAGACATGATTCCCAGCCTGCACGAGTTTAGCGAGGAGACGGCGCGCGAAATCGACTGCGCGGTTCGCGACATTGTGCAGAATGCGTTCGAGCATGCCGTATCGATTTTGAAGGAGCGGCGCGACGTGCTCGAACGTGGTGCTCAAGAGCTGCTTGTGCACGAAACTTTGGGCGAAGGGGCATTACGCGAACTATTCGCGCCAGCAGCGGCCAGCACCACAAGGTCAGAGGCAGGATAGGGATGATACCCAGCTTGAGTAGATTATTCCAGATCGGCCTAGCACTCAGCACCTACCTGCTCTGGTGGCTGCTGGTGCGACTTCACTTGTTGCGCTCATCGGAGACGTCGGCGCAGCGGATGTGCAGGACGCTCGAACGGTTGGGTACGACTTTCGTGAAGCTCGGCCAGGGCTTGAGTCTGCATCGCGACTTGCTACCGGATGAGTATATCCTGGCGCTGCAGCGCTTGCAGGATCGTGTCGCGCCGTTCCCGGAAAAGGCAGCCCGACTGGAGGTAGAACTGGCACTGGGAAAATCCGTCCCTGAACTGTTCGCCGAATTTGAGGCACACCCGATGGCGGCGGCATCCATTGCGCAAGTGCACCGTGCCCGCCTACACGATGGGCGCAAGGTGGTAGTGAAGATACGTAGACCGCACATCAAAGAGCAGATCGACCGCGATATGCATCTGTTGCACACCGTGTTGCGCGGGCTGCTTGCGCCGTTTCCTGGGCTGAGAAGATACGAGCCGCTCTCACTCATAGACGAAATTTGGGCCAACCTACGCAAGGAAACGGACTTCCGCCGGGAGGCGCGCAATGCCTTGCGCTTCGCCGAGGCGTTCCAAGGTTCGACAACTGTGCATGTTCCAGCAGTGATCGATAGACTATATACGGAGTCGGTGCTGGTGCAGGAATTGAGCGGTGGAAGACGCGTGGACGATCCTGCAGTGCGCGAAAATGGGCCCCGACTCGCACAGGCTCTGGTCGAGGCCTACCTACAGCAGGTGTTCGCCATGGGATGGTTTCATGGCGATCCGCATCCCGGCAACCTGTTCATTATGGACAGCGGGCACATCTGCTTTCATGATTTTGGCATCATGGGAGCGCTCGATCCGTCCATGCGTTGCAACTTGTCGGCGTTCCTGCTTGCCTTCGTTAATCAGGACAGCGAATGGATGCTGGACGCGGCCATGGATCTCGGCCTGCTTGCCGGGACGCTGGATCGCGCTGAGTTCCGCCAGGGAATGCAGGAGGTCATCCAGGATTATGCTGGCCTGCCTCTCAAGGACTGGTCACTGGCCGAAGCGTTCATACGTGTGGCGCGCCTTGGCCGCGGGCGCAACATTCGCATTCCGCATAGCCTGCTGGTCCTGATGCGCATGCTCTACCTGTTGGAAAACGCCGTGCGCAATCTCGACCCGGACTTCAATCTGCTCCAGAGCCTGCTTGGCCAGGCCGAGAACGTGCTCAGTTTTACCGCCGACACCAAGGCGAAAACGGGACTGAACCGGCTGCGGTTCGAGGTCGTGGCTGGGGCACAGGAGCTGCCGGCCGAGCTCGGTTCCTGGATTCACCGGATACGCGCCAAGGGACTGGAGTTGCGTGTGCAGCATCACGGCATGGAAGAACTGGAGCAGCATCTGGATCGCGGCAGCAACCGCCTGGCTCTGGCGATGGTGACGCTGGGCCTTTATATCGCCTCCTCGCTGCTGATGCAGCACTCGATCGGCCCACGTTTCGGAGAGATGCCAGTGCTTGCCGTTGCAGGTTATGCGCTTGCGTTGTGGTTCACCTGGCGCATCGCACGGGGAATCTCCCGCTCCGGGAAGTTGTGATGGCTTGAGGAAAAAGCGAGTGAAGCTGATTTGCAAAAATGTCTGGCCATTAAACGACAGGAAAGTATTCCCTGTGCCTGGTTTGGAGAAAGGAAACCGGTTGCAAAGCCTCGTGACAATGGAGAATGATGAAGAAAATGGGTGAACACAATTCAACCAGCAAGGCTTGTCGGATTTGCGGAATGCAGATCACAGCCCCGCCATTTTCCCGGTCAGGGGAGACCTTTTGTTGCGAGTCCTGTTATCTCCAGTTTCAAGCATCACGTACGGTTCGGATGGAGGCGCTTAAGGCTGAAGCCGCACTGGCGGAAGCACTGGCCTCCGCCCTTGATTTACGGGAGCACGAAACCGGCCTGCATTCCAAACGGGTGGCCTGCCATACGCTGGAACTGGCGCGGCGTTCGCTTCCGAACGCCCCGGATCGCTTGCGCCAGATTTACTGGGGTGCGCTGCTGCATGATGTCGGCAAAATCGGCATCCCGGACGCGATCTTGCTCAAGATGGGGCCGTTGACCGAGGAGGAATGGATGGAAATGCGCACCCATGCGGAGAAAGGCTACCGCATCCTTGCCCAGCTCCCCGGCATGCAGGAGGCGGCGGACATCGTGCTATGCCACGAGGAGCGCTTTGACGGCTCCGGCTACCCGCACGGCCTGAGCGGTGAGGCCATTCCCTGGGGTGCCCGTCTGTTCGCCGTGATCGATACGCTGGACGCCATGACCACGGACCGCCCATACCGCAAAGGACTGCCGTTCGACGCAGCAAAGGAAGAAATCCTACGCATGTCAGGGACGCAGTTCGATCCCGCAGCGGTTGCGGTGTTCCTGGAGGCGGAGCCTGTCATGCGGGACATGGTCTCGCTCAAGTGCGGGACCGCTTCCGCGACAGACATTTTGTTAATCCAACCATAGGGGGATACTTGATGGACAGCTTCAATCCATGGAGAACAGACAATGCAGCAACATTGTTCAGCACCGGTTTCACAATGCTTGACATGCTTTTCCCTAAGGGGGTCTGCTTGGGTGGAATGGTATATAGGCTGTTCATTGACCGCTTGACCGGGCAGCAAGCTATAACGCTGGTGAGCTTGAAATGATCCAATTTCATTACGTGTGGTTAGTCTGGGCGTTTCTATTCCTGATTCCCTGGTCTGTGCTATTTATTGCTTTTCCGATACACCGCAAGATCATGCTGCATGTCAGCCTGGCAACCATGCCTTTCGGGCTGACCGAGCCCTTGTTCGTGCCAAAGTACTGGAACCCCCCAACGCTATTCGACCTGGCACAAAGAACTGGATTTGACCTGGAAAGCCTGATTTTCTGCTTCGGTATCGGCGGTGTGGGTTCGGTGCTGTATTCCATCCTCGCGCATCGCCACGATATCGTTGTGGGCGAAGTGGAAAAACAGCAACCCTTGCACCGCCATCATTACAAAGCCCTGATCTCGCCGGTCATCACGTTTCTTGTGCTTTATTTCCTACCATGGAACCCGATTTATCCATCCATTGCAGCGATGGCAGTGGGGGCCGTAGCCACCATCTTATGCCGCCCTGATTTGAAAACTAAAACCTGGATTGGGGGGCTGCTGTTCCTTGTCTATTACTTCGTATTCTTCATCGCGCTGATAGCGACTGCCCCGGGTTATGTCGAGCGCGTGTGGAACCTGCCTGCGCTCAGCGGAATCCTGTTGTTTGGCATCCCGCTGGAAGAACTGCTGTTCGCACTGACATTTGGCCTATACTGGTCAGGGGTCTACGAACACCTTATGTGGCGAAGACCCGTAAACGCTCATCATTGATGTGCTTGTGGCTATTCCATGGAGGCAAGAATGACCGATTTCCCAGAAATGATCGTTAAGTCCGGAAACTCTGGCTCTGGTCCGGCTCATCATGTTCTATATCTCCTTTTTCGGGATTACGAAGGCATCATCCAAATACGCCTCTGGGACGGCTCCGAAGTACGTTTTGGCCATGGGAACCCCGAATTCTCGCTGACCTTCCGATGCTCCAGGGCTTTTCGGGATATTATCCTGTCGCGCAATCCGCTTCGTCTGGCGGAATCCTATTTCCAAGGACTGATCGATATTGATGGCGATCTCTACAGCGCCGTCAATTTGCGCCATCACCTGGCTTCGTTACGATTGTCCCTCGCTGACAAGGCAATGCTTGTAGCCAAAGCGCTCAGGATCACCCCACCTAAATCTGTATCGATATCCGATGTCGCGCCTCGCTGGAGAAAAACCTTCGAACAGAAGCTGGGAGCCAGATCGAGCAAGAAGCTCAACCGTCATTCCATCTCGTTTCATTACGACGTTTCCAATGATTTCTACGCCTTATGGTTGGACAGGCAGATGGTCTATTCCTGCGCATACTTCGAGCTTTCCGGCCAAAGTTTGGAGGAGGCGCAATGCAACAAACTCGACCACATCTGCAGAAAACTGCGGCTTCAGCCCGGCGAGCGGCTGCTCGATATCGGTTGCGGCTGGGGTGCGCTGATATGTTGGGCTGCGGAGCATTACGGCGTGACCGCGCATGGGATCACATTGAGCCAGAACCAGTACCACCATGTGCAGCAGACGATCAGGTCCCGTAGCCTGGAGGGCCGCGTTTCCGTGGAACTGCTTGATTATCGTGACCTGCGGGGAGAAGGCAGTTTTGACAAACTGGTGAGTGTCGGCATGTTCGAACATGTTGGTCTGAAGAATCTGCCGACATATTTTGCGATTGCCCATCGCATGCTGAAGCCAGGCGGATTGTTCCTCAACCACGGCATCACTACCGATGAAGGCGGTTGGAAAAAGAGCGCCGCGACCGAATTCATCAATCGCTATGTATTCCCGGATGGGCAACTCGACACCGTCAGCACAGTGCAACAGCTCATGGAAGATGCCGGATTTGAGATCCATGATGTCGAGGGGTTGCGGCAACATTATGCGTTGACATTGCGGGAATGGGTGAGACGCCTGGAAACACGGCACGAAGAAGCGCTGAACTACGTGACCGAATCCGTCTATCGTGTCTGGCGGTTGTACATGGCGGCTTGCGCCATGCAGTTTGAAGAAGGCACTACCGGGATATACCAAATCCTGGTTTCCAAGCGTAGCCCGTTCTCAAACCCGGTCCCACTCACCCGACGCGACCTATATCAGAGGGGCTGAGATGAGAACCTATCCGCAGACTTCAGATGGCTTGCCAAGGACGACACTGGCGGCGCTCCTGCTCTCTGTTTTTACAGTATCGGCCGGGTTCGGCATCGTCTTGCCATTGCTGCCCTATTTGATTGAGCGGCTACTGGGAACGGCGGCCGGGGCGGCGCAAATCGCCCGCCATACCGGGTTGCTGACCGCGGATTACACTCTCGCGCTTTTCCTGTTCGCCCCTGTCTGGGGCCGCCTGTCCGACCGGTTTGGCCCGCGCAGCATTCTGTTGACCGGGCTGTTGGGTTTCGCGGTCACCATGCTGGTTTTTTCTTTCATCGATAGCATTGCTGCCGTCTATACCGAACGATTCCTCAGCGGCCTGTTTGCCGCAGCAGTGACTCCGGTCGCGGCGGCAGCAGTCGGGCATTTTCCAATGTCAGAGGAGGCACGCGGCCGAAAGCTCGCGTTCGTCAGCATGGCTGGCATCATTGGATTTCTGCTTGGGCCAATGCTGGGTGTGAGTGTGACACGCTTGGCAGTCAGTTCCCTATCTGGTTTATTGCCGTCAGGGACTGTCGCAATCCCGCTCACTGCGGGGGCATCGCTCGCTTTCATTGCTGCCGCCACTGTTACCTATGCCGTCCCAGCAGGCAATGGCCAGAATTGCTCTCCGAAGGATGCGGTTTCTTCAACCGAACTTCCTACATGGCTTATGCAGAAAATGTTCATACTTTCCTTTATCGTTTCGGCCGGGGTCGGTGCCTTTGAGGTCGGGCTTGTCCTGCTCGGTAAGCAGGAACTCAATTTGACCCCGTATCAGATCGCACTGATGTTCACCGAGTGCAGCCTCGTCATGTTCGTGATGCAGGCTATCATTTTTTCGCCATGGATCCGGCCGGATGCGACCCGCTGGCTTATCATCCCCGCGCTGGCCGTGCTTTCAGCCGGGTTGTTCGCCATCGCCTGGGTTCCTGATTTCTTTGCGACGCTGATCGTGACTGGCGCAATCGCTGCCAGCGCCGGAATCCTGTCTCCTATCCTGACCTACTGGATTTCGGCCAAGGCTGGCCATGCCCAGGGATGGGAACTTGGTAAGCAGACGGCTGCAGCCAGTCTTGGCATTACTACAGGGTCGGCGTTTGGCGGCGTTTTCTTCAATGCTGTCATCCCCGGTACATCGTTCTTTATGGCTGCCGGTCTCGTTGGTCTGGGAATCCTGGTGGGGTTCCGGTTGCCGCGCGTGCTAGTACCAGGCATGCGCACTCCCATTGTGATTGACGGAAGCGCAAGAACCCAAAGCCTCTTTAATGTAAGGAAAAGATCATGAAAAAAATACTGGTTAAAGATCCCGTGTGCGGCATGGAGGTAGATTCTCAGCAGTGCACAACCGAATATTTACAGTCGAGCTATGCCTTCTGCTCGGCCCAGTGTCGGGATCGCTTTCTCGCGACCCCCCATCTTTATATTGGCTTTCCAGGCCAGAAAGCGCCGAAACAAGAAGGCTTGGAGGTGCTCAAGCAACGGAGGCTTGGACTGGACGCACCCCTGTCCCAGTCTCAGGCTGATCGATTGACCAATGCATTGGAAGCAATGATGGGTATCAAGTCCATTGAAGTCACTTCAGACAAGATATTGATTACTTATGACTTGATGCAGGCAACTGCCAAGCAAATCGAAATAAAGTTGGGGGAAATCGGCGTTCAGTTAGGTGAAGGGTGGTCAGAACATTTGCGTCGAGCTTTCGTGCATTACGAGGAAGAGCTTGAAGTTGGCAGTCTTGAAGTACATATGTCAAAGCATATTCATGGACATTAGTCAGACATGGCGATGATTTATTGCAAGATGAAAAATAACACTGAAAGGAACGATTATGGCTATTGACCCAGTATGCGGTATGACAGTGGATGAAAAGGCTGCGGCAGGCAGCATCACCCATCAGGACGTCAAGTACTTCTTTTGTTCTTCGAAATGCCAGCATGATTTCGAGGCCAACCCTAGCAAGTATGTCAAAACGGACAAACCCGCAGAAACTCATGCACATGAGCATCACGACCATGCCATGCATGAAGCCAAGGCCGGAAAATCCCCCAAGGAAATGGCCAAGGACCCGATCTGCGGCATGGTAGTGGACAAGGCCTCGGCACTGAAGTCCGAGCGCGCCGGGCGGGCCTATTACTTCTGCAGCGTGGGCTGTCAACGCACCTTCGAGTCTCCGGAAACCGAGCTCAAGGCCATGCGAACCCGCGTCATGATCGCCCTGACCGGGGTGGTGGCGCTGGCCATCATGCGCGCCGGGGCGTTCCTTGCGCTGGCGACCGGCGCCACCATCGTCACTTGGGTGCCGATCCCGGCCTTGCCCTGGTTTACCTGGGGGATGTGGCTGTTCCTGTTGGTGACGCCAGTGCAGTTCATCGGCGGCTGGAGCTTCTACAAGGGCGCCTGGACCGCCATCCGCTCTCGCGCCATCAACATGGACTTCCTGATCGCATTGGGTACGACCGTCGCCTATTTCTACAGTGTGGCGGTACTGTTCTTTCCCGAGGTGCTGCCGGTCAAGGTGGAGGAGCGCAATGTCTACTTCGAGGTGTCGGCGGTCATCATTGCCTTCGTGCTGCTCGGCAAATACATGGAGGAAATTATCAAGAAGCACTCTTCCGCCGCGGTGCGCAAGCTGCTCGATCTGAAACCCGCCACCGCTCGCGTGGTGCGGGAAGGCCAGGAAATGGAAGTGCCGGCGGAAAGCGTGATGGTGGATGAAGTGATCGTGGTGCGGCCGGGCGAGAAGATTCCCACCGACGGCACGGTGCTGGAGGGCGATTCTTCGGTGGACGAGTCCATGCTCACCGGCGAGTCGATGCCGGTAGAAAAAACCTCAGGCAGCCAGGTCATCGGCGGCACGCTCAATCGCACCGGCATGTTCCGCTTCAAGGCGACGCGCGTGGGCGCAGAAACAGCGCTGGCACAGATCATCAAGATGGTGGAAGAAGCGCAGGCATCCAGCGCGCCGATCCAACGGCTGGCGGACAAGGTCACCGGCTATTTCGTGCCGGCGGTGGTTGGTGCAGCTGTGCTTGCCTTCGCCGCATGGTGGCTGGCCGGCAATTTCCCGCAGGGGCTGCTCGCCTTCATCGCCGTGCTCATCATTGCCTGCCCCTGCGCACTCGGTATCGCCACCCCGGCGGCATTGATGGTGGGCGTTGGACGTGGTGCGGAATCGGGCATCCTGATTCGCGGCGGTGAAATTCTGGAGCGTGCGCAGAATCTCAATACCGTGGTATTCGACAAGACCGGTACGCTGACGAAAGGTGAACCGGCGGTGACTGACATCCTGCCGCTTGGCGGCTTCGACGAGACGACCGTACTGCGCTTCGCCGCAGCCGTAGAGGTCGGCTCCGAACACCCGCTGGGCGAGGCCATCGTGCGTGCCGCCCAGCATCGGAGCCTGGATGTCCCGCCGGTGACCGGATTCGAGGCGATTCCCGGTCATGGCATCAGGGGCGAAGTCGATGGCAAAAAACTCCTTCTGGGCAATCGCCGCCTGTTCGAGCGCGAATCCATTGCTGTCTCGGATGCGGAATCCTTGCTGACGCGACTGGAAACCGAGGGCAAGACCGCCATGCTGGTCGGCTGCGACGGCAAGCTGGCCGGCGTGGTGGCCGTGGCTGACACGCTCAAGCCGGAAGCGCAGGAAGCAGTCGAGGCCTTGAAAGGCATCGGTGTCGAGGTCGTCATGCTGACCGGTGACAACCGGCGCACCGCCGATGCCATCGCCGCACAGCTCGGCATTTCCCGCATCATTGCCGAGGTATTGCCCTCCGACAAGGCGCACGTGATCCAGGATTTGCAGAAGCAGGGCAAGGTGGTAGCCATGGTGGGCGATGGCGTCAACGACGCCCCGGCGCTGGCCGCCGCCGACATCGGCATTGCCATCGGTTCAGGCTCGGACGTGGCCAAGGAAACCGGCGGCATCATTCTGGTGAAGAACGATGTGCGGGATGTGGTGGCTGGGATCAATCTTTCCCGAGCCACCATGCGCAAGATCAAGCAGAACCTGTTCTGGGCATTCATCTACAACGCCATCGGCGTACCGGTGGCAGCGCTTGGGTTCCTCAACCCCATCATCGCAGCGGCGGCAATGGCCTTGAGCTCGCTGTCGGTGATCGTGAATTCGGCGCTGCTGAAACGGGTGAAGTTATGAAAAATAGATTTTTGGAGCTTGTTTGGTTTTGGAAAAGCTGACTTAAGGAGGTTCATCATGTCTAAACGTCATGTGCAAGGAACTATCGCTCTATTGATGATGTTAGGGGTAATGGTTTGTGGCGTAACCTGGGCCAGGGATGCTGGACACACGCCAAGAGTAGAAACCGGGCAAAGCCAGGAGGTGGGAGGCATCACTGTTTACTACGGTCTGATGCCTGCGGAGATCGTGGGTAAGCACCCTGATACCCATGAAGAAAAGACCATGCATCACGGCCTGTACGCCAAGCCGGAAGACTATCACTTGATCGTAGCGCTTTTTGACAAAAATGGCCAGCGCATCAGGGATGCGAGTGTTGTTGCAACCATAGGCGAGTTCGGGACGGCTGGCATACGCAAGGAGCTTGAGCCCATGCATGTGGGTGATGTGGGTAGAAGTTATGGAAATTTCTTTGCATTGCGAAGGAGTGGCATTTATCGGATTGCGATCGAGGTGCAGCGTCCGGCAGGAACACAGGGCAAACCTGTCGAAGCCTTGTTCGATTATCGTTTGCAGTAAAGGAGGAAGGAATCATGGCATGGATCAGTCAAAACTGGTGGTTTGTCTTATTGCTTGTAGGCTTGGTCTACTGGATGTACCGGAGTGGCATGGGGGGTGGATTCGGTGGTGGCAGCCACCAACATGGGGGGGGACATGAAGGAGACGTTCCCCAATCAGTAACCAAGGCCAATGTTGATCCTGTGAGCGGAGAGACGGTGGATATGACCATTGCGGCGGCAACCGTATATCAAGGCAAAACCTACTATTTCGCTTCCAAAGAAAATCGGGATCGATTTGAGGCGGCGCCAGAGCAATATGCTGCTAAAGCACACGACGAACATGAGGAGGAGCACAGCCATAGGCATGGGGGATGCTGTTAATGATCTGCACTATGTTCTTCGCAAATCGCGCGGCAGGCTAAGCAGCATGAACCGATTTTTGCTGCCATTGCTGTTGGGATT
>DAIDAS010000082.1 GCA_027310505.1 bacterium | reverse complement strand
CTGCACCAGTGCGGTCTGCCGAAGAAGATGGCGCTGGAGCTGTTCAAGCCGTTCATTTTCCACAAGCTGGAAGTGCTGGGGCTGGCTACCACCATCAAGGCTGCCAAGAAGAAGGTGGAAGAAGAAGGACCGGAAGTGTGGGACATCCTCGAAGATGTCATCCGCGAGCATCCGGTACTGCTGAACCGCGCGCCGACGCTGCACCGCCTGGGTATCCAGGCGTTCGAGCCAACGCTGGTCGAAGGCAAGGCGATCCAGCTGCATCCGCTGGTCTGCGCTGCGTTCAATGCCGACTTCGACGGTGACCAGATGGCCGTTCACGTCCCGCTGTCGCTGGAAGCGCAGATGGAAGCCCGCACCCTGATGCTGGCCTCCAACAACGTGCTGTCCCCGGCCAACGGCGAACCGATCATCGTGCCGTCACAGGATATCGTGCTGGGTCTGTACTACATGACTCGCGAGAAGATGCGCGCCAAGGGCGAGGGCATGCGTTTTGCCAACGTGGCAGAAGTGCAGCGCGCCTACCAGCTGGGCCTGGTGGATATGCATGCCCGCATTACCGTGCGTCTCAAGGAGTTCGATCTGACCGAAGAAGGTAACAAGGTCGAGAGGATCACGCGTTACGAAACGACCGTGGGCCGTGCGTTGCTTTCTGAAATCCTGCCAGCCGGACTGCCGTTCAGCGTGATCGACAAGTCGCTGAAGAAGAAGGAAATCTCCAAGCTGATCAACGCCAGCTTCCGCAAAGTCGGCATCCGCGAAACGGTGATTTTCGCCGACAAGCTGATGTACACCGGTTACAGCGATGCGACCCGTGCCGGTATCTCCATCAGCATCAACGACATGCTGGTGCCGCCGGAGAAGGAAGAGCTGATCGCCGCCGCCGAAAGTGAAGTCAAGGAGATCGAGGACCAGTATGTTTCCGGTCTGGTGACTCAGGGCGAACGCTACAACAAGGTGGTGGACATCTGGGGTCGTGCCGGCGACAAGGTTGCCGACGCCATGATGAAGCAGTTGCGCGAAGAGGCTGTGCTGGACAATGACGGCAAGCCTGTAAAGGGCGAGGATGGCAAGGCTCTGCGTCAGGAATCCTTCAACGCCATTTACATGATGGCCGACTCGGGCGCCCGCGGTTCCGCCGCTCAGGTTCGTCAGCTGGCCGGTATGCGCGGCCTGATGGCGAAGCCGGACGGTTCCATTATTGAAACGCCGATTACCGCCAACTTCCGCGATGGCCTGAACGTGTTGCAGTACTTTATTTCGACGCACGGCGCCCGTAAGGGTCTGGCCGACACCGCGCTGAAAACTGCTAACTCCGGTTACCTGACCCGTCGTCTGGAGGACGTGACCCAGGATCTGGTTGTGACCGAGCAGGATTGCGGCACCACCGAAGGTCTGGTCACCAAGGCGCTGGTCAAGGGCGGTGAAGTCGTGGAGCCGTTGCGTGACCGCATCCTCGGCCGCGTGGCCGCACTGGACATCCTGCATCCCGAGACTCAGGACGTAGTGATTCCGGCAGCCACCCTGCTGACCGAAGACGAGGTCGATCAGATCGACGCGCTGGGCATCGATGAGGTCAAGGTGCGTACCGCGCTGACCTGCGATACCCGCTACGGCATCTGTGCCAAGTGCTATGGCCGCGATTTGGGTCGCGGCAAGTTGATCAGCATCGGCGAGGCCGTCGGCGTGATCGCGGCGCAATCGATTGGTGAACCGGGTACCCAGCTCACCATGCGTACCTTCCACATCGGCGGTGCGGTGTCGCGCGCGGCTTCCGTCAGCCAGGTGGAAAACAAGTCCAACGGCGTGGTGCGCTTTACCTCCACCATGCGTTATGTGACCAGCCTGCGTAACGAGCAGATCGTGATCTCGCGTAACGGTGAGGCCATCATTACGGATGAAAACGGTCGCGAGCGCGAGCGTCACAAGGTGCCTTACGGTGCCACGCTGAATGCCATGGACGGCCAGCAGGTCAAGGCCGGCCAGGCACTGGCAACTTGGGATCCGCACACCCGCCCGATCATTACCGAGTACTCCGGTCGTGTGAAATTCGAGAACGTCGAAGAGGGCGTGACCGTTGCCAAGCAGATCGACGACGTGACCGGCCTGTCTTCGCTGGTGGTGATCGATCCCAAGCAGCGTGCCGGTCAGTCCAAGGGGTTGCGTCCGCAGGTCAAGCTGCTGGATGAGAACGGCAACGAAGTCAAGATCGCCGGTACCGATACCCCGGTCAACATCACCTTCCAGATCGGCTGCATCATTACCGTGAAGGACGGGCAGGACGTTGGCGTGGGTGAAGTGCTGGCACGTATCCCGCAGGAATCCTCCAAGACCCGCGACATTACCGGGGGTCTGCCGCGCGTGGCCGAGCTGTTCGAAGCCCGCTCGCCCAAGGATGCCGGCATGCTGGCAGAAATCACCGGTACACTGTCGTTCGGTAAGGACACCAAGGGCAAGCAGCGTCTGATCATTACCGATCTGGACGGCGTAGCTCAGGAATTCCTGATTCCGAAGGATAAGCATGTCACCGTGCACGACGGCCAGGTGGTGACCAAGGGCGAAACCATCGTCGACGGTCCGGCAGATCCGCAGGACATCCTGCGCCTGCAAGGCCGCGAGGCGCTGGCCCGCTACATCATCGACGAAGTGCAGGATGTGTACCGTCTGCAAGGCGTGAAGATCAACGACAAGCACATCGAAGTCATCGTGCGCCAGATGTTGCGCCGCGTGCGCGTCACCGATGCCGGCGATACCAGCTTCATCCTGGGTGAGCAAGTTGAGCGTGCTGACCTGCTGGCTGAAAACGAACGCGTTCTGGCTGAAGACAAGCGTCCCGCCAGTTTCGAATACGTCCTGCTGGGTATCACCAAGGCTTCGCTGTCGACAGACTCCTTCATTTCCGCAGCGTCTTTCCAGGAAACCACGCGCGTCCTTACCGAGGCCGCCATCCTGGGCAAGCGCGACGAACTGCGCGGACTGATGGAAAACGTGATCGTCGGTCGACTGATCCCGGCCGGTACCGGTCTCGCCTACCACGAAACGCGCAAGCGTCAGGTGGCGGGCGTGGATGCTGGTCCGAACGTGATTCAAGAGGCCGAAGTGGTGACGCAGGAGCCGGTGCAGGAAACCGCGGGTGACACCGAGGTTGCTTGACAACACCTTGACTAGAAAATAGAATGCTACGTTTTTCGGGATGGCGTCCTTCGCCGTCCCGTACTTTTTAGGGATTACAGAACATGCCAACGATCAATCAGTTGGTGCGCAAGCCGCGCCAAAAGGTGGTAACGAAGAGCAAGGTGCCCGCGCTGGAAGCATGCCCGCAGAAGCGCGGCGTGTGCACTCGCGTATACACCACGACTCCGAAGAAGCCGAACTCCGCGTTGCGTAAGGTCGCCAAGGTGCGCCTGACCAATGGTTACGAGGTCATCAGCTACATCGGGGGTGAAGGCCACAACCTGCAAGAGCACTCCGTGGTGCTGCTGCGCGGTGGTCGTGTCAAGGACTTGCCGGGTGTGCGTTACCACATGGTGCGCGGCTCCCTGGATACCGCCGGCGTCAAGGATCGCAAGCAGTCGCGTTCCAAGTACGGTGCGAAGCGTCCTAAAGC